>CALLJI010000061.1 GCA_938091475.1 uncultured Caldimicrobium sp.
TGGTATATTAAAGGCAATTCTGTTGATGCCTCAGGGACATCATTACATGCCTTTCAACTTTCAAGATTTCTCCATTTTATTATCCCCTCCTTTGCAATGACGGGTATTCTACTTATGCTCTATGCATGGTATTTTAAAGAAAGGGAAGACTTTGATAAAAGTTATCTTGAATGGGTTGGAAAGATTGGTGCAAAGATAGCCCTTATCTTTACTGCCATACAGGCTCTGGTTGGCTTCTGGTGGCTCTTTAGTCTGCCCAGCGAATTAAACTTTTTTACAAATCCTTTCTTTCTAGTTGGTGCAGGACTGGGTATCATTTTGTTAGTCCTTCTTTTCTATGCTCAAAAAGATCCTGTCAAATATGCTATTCCAAGTATTCTGGTTGGCTTTTTGGCCATTTTTGGAATGTCCTATGCTAGGGAAGCCCTAAGGATGAGTTATCTTAGTCGTTTTAATTATTCTATATTTGATTATAAACTAACTATAGATTGGGGTAGTACTTTACTTTTTCTTTTAACCTTTGTGATGGGACTTGTTATCATAGGTTACCAAGTGTATGTGGCTTATAGCTCGGGTAGAGTTAAAGGTGAGTATGTGGCTTTGCCTTCTATACATAAGTGGGGTAAAGTAAGCATTGCCTTGCTTGTGGCATGGTTGATTGTAGTAGTTACTTTAGGTGTCATAATCACTGTAAGAAATTACTTTTAAATAATAAAATCAAAGCCTGCCTTAAGTTTAATACTTAGCTTGAGGCAGGCAAATCTCCTCTGTCAGCTTATACCCATACTCAAACTGTCAGTTTGAATAATTCTATTTGTGCATTCCTCGATGTCCCTCAAAATTAGGTTTAATCACTTTTGGGGCTGTGACAAGCCCAGCCCCTACGATTAAACCCTTCGGGCACGACATGTCGTGCCCCTACATTTTTAAAATTTTTGAAATATTGGAAAATCTGTAGGGGCACAGCATGCTGTGCCCAAAAGATTTAAAAATGGTAGCCGCAGGCTTTAGCCTGCGAGAAAAATTTGTAGGGGCAAATCACGATTTGCCCAAAGAATATAAAAATGTAGGGGCTCAGCAGGCTGAGCCCAAGAATTCAAAAACTGTAGGGGCAGCCCTTGCGGCTGCCCGATTAGGGCACGGAGTGCCGTGCCCCTACAATTAAATCCTTTCGGGCTGGGGCAAGCCCAGCCCCTACAAATTTGGGGCAATTCGTGAATTTCCCCCTACGGCTGAAAATCTTCGGGCACGGCATGCCGTGCCCCTACGAGCTTTCAGGCGATTAGTGAATCGCCCCTACGCTTTGAACCCTTTAGGGCACGGCTGTGTTGTGCCCCTACGAATAGACCCTTTGGGTGAGTTGTGAATTGCTCCACACAATAAAAATGGTAGCTGCGAGCTTAAGCCTGCGAAAGAAAATCTGTAGGGGCACAGCATGCTGTGCCCAAAAGATTTAAAAATGGTAGCCGCAGGCTTTAGCCTACGAGAAAAATTTGTAGGGGCAAATTACGCTTTGCCCAAAGAATATAAAAAATGTAGTGGTTCAGCATGCTGAGCCCAAAAAATTAAAATTGTAAGGGCAGCCCTTGCGGCTGCCCGATTAGGGCACGAAGTGCCGTGCCCCTACAATTAAATCCTTTCGGGCTGGGGCAAGCCCTGCCCCTACAAATTTGGGGCAATTCGTGAATTTCCTCCTACGGTTGAAAATCTTCGGGCACGGCATGCCGTGCCCCTACAAACAAAATCTTTTTTGGTAAAGCATACCACACCTCCAACATGTGACATTTCAAAATAGTAATTAAGTGTGACCTTTTAAAATAGTAACCACACAAAAGGTTGCAAAGATTAAAAAGCTTTATATAATTTTTTAAATGCAGAGAAATTTTTTTACTATTATTGCTGGGCCCTGTGTTCTTGAGGATTTAGATACTTCTATTTACCTAGCTAAATTTCTCAAAGAGAAAACCCAAGCTTATGGATTTCAATACATATTCAAAGCCTCTTTTGATAAAGCTAATCGAACTTCCCTTTATTCTTACAGAGGACCTGGGCTCAAAAAAGGTCTTGAAATGTTAGCTTCTATAAAAGAGCAAGTAGAGGTATTAATCACTACAGATGTGCATGAAACTTGGCAGGTTAAAGCTGTGGCTGAAGTGGTAGATGTCCTTCAGATTCCAGCCTTTTTATGCAGACAAACAGATCTCATTGTGGAGACAAGTAGAACAGGGAAAATAATAAACATAAAGAAAGGACAATTTCTCTCCCCCTGGGATACAAAATATATCGTAGAAAAAGCCAGAGCAGGAAATCCTAAAGAGATTTGGCTTACAGAAAGGGGCACTACCTTTGGCTATAAAAACTTGGTGGTAGATTTTAGAAGCCTTCCTATTATGAGGGAATATGCGGATAGAGTTATCTTTGATGCCACCCATAGTGTGCAACTTCCTGGGGCAGGGGAAGGTAAATCTGGAGGGGAGAGAGTTTTTATTCCCTATCTTATTCGCGCCGCTGTCTCAGTAGGGGTGGATGGTATTTTTATGGAGATTCATCCAGAGCCTGATAAAGCCCTCTGTGATGGGCCTAATTCTCTTCCCCTGCAAGAGATCGAAAGGGTCTTAAGGGAAATCAAAATTTTATTAGATGCCCTCTCTTATGTGGAACTTTCCTCCTGAAGTCTTAGAGAAGGCCAAAAGGATAAAATTACTTTTATTGGATGTAGATGGGGTTTTAACGGATGGGGGAATTATTCTAACGGGCGAGGGGGATGAGATTAAAATGTTTTCCGTGCTTGATGGAATGGGCATAAAGCTATTGCAGAGGGCTGGAGTGGAGGTTGGAATTCTCTCTGGTAGGCATTCTCCAGTTATTAAGCATAGAGCAGCTGAGCTTGGAATATCTCTTGTTTATCAAGGAGAGCTGGCAAAGGTGCCAGCCTTTGAAAAAATTTTGAGGGAGACTGGTCTTACTCCCGAAGAAGTGGCCTATGCCGGGGATGACTGGTTAGATATTCCTCTTTTGAAAAGAGTAGGATTAGCCTTAGGGGTTCCTAATGCTTGGCCGCCGGTGAATGATTATGTGCATTATGTAACGACTAAAGAGGGCGGGAAAGGTGCGGTAAGAGAAATTTGTGATCTCCTATTGACAGCTAAGGGATTATGGACAAAATTCTTAAAGGAATACTTATAAATCTCCTTTCTGCCTCCTTGGCTTTTGCCTTAGCTCCCTTAGAGATTAAGATTTCCTCCCTTAGATATCAACGCTATGAAGGTCAGGTATTAGCCTGGAAAATTTACTCTCAAGAATTTCAGCAAAAAAATAATGAAATCTTTGAAGCCAAGGGTGTTTACTTGGAAAACTTGACCAAGGGTTTAAGAATTTGGGCAAAAGAGGCTGTATATTATAAAAGCGAAGACAAATTTGTTTTAAAGGGAGAGGTGCGCCTCCTAACTGAAAGGGAGGGAGAAATCTTCACAGAGGAACTCATCTTTTATCGTAAAAAGGATTTACTTACAGCTCCGGGTAAAGTCATTCTAAAAAAAGAGGGTGTTTTGGTATCGGGAGAAGGTTTGACCTATTCTCTCTCTGAGGGAAACTTACAGCTGCAGAAAAGGTCTAAAGCCCAATTTAAATTATAATCAAATTATGCCAGAGAAAAAAACTAAAGATCCTGTAAAAAGGCTTGAAAAGTTTGAAAGCAAAGCAAAGGGACACAGACAAAGAGTTAAAGAGAGATTTTTTAAGGAGAGCCCTGAGAGTTTTACGGATGAGGACCTCCTTGAGCTTCTTCTCTTCTTCGGTATTCCAAGAAAGGATACAAGGGGTTTAGCTCGCAGCCTTTTAAAGGAGTACAAGGGAAGGTTAGATAAAGTTCTTGATGCCCCCATAGAGGAGCTTCTCAAGTTTCCCCATCTTGGGCGCTATGCCCTCTTGCCGTTAAAGGTGGTGCACGAGGTGGCTAAGAGATACCTCAAAGCGCGCTCAGAGGCTGTGTATTACCTCAAATCTCCTAAAGAGGTACATCAATATCTGATTTACGAGCTAAAGAATGAGCAGAAGGAGGTTTTTTTAGTGATTTTTTTAGCCTCTGATCTAAAGGTGCTAAAATTAGAGAGGCTCTTTGAGGGAACTATCAGTGAAAGCACCATTTATCCTCGAGAACTTTTCTTTAAAGCCTGTAGATATGGAGCAAGTCAAGTAGTTCTTGCCCATAACCATCCTTCAGGGAATCTCACTCCCTCAGAGGCAGACAAAAGACTTACTAAACAACTTATCCTGGCAGGCCATCTACTACAAATTAAGGTGATTGACCATTTAATCATCGGGCAAAATGATTATTTTAGTTTTGCAGAAAATGGGCTTATGGAGAGTTTGGAGAGGGAGGTTAGAGAAATCTTATGCAGATAAGGATAGCTAAAAGGGCTGGTTTTTGTATGGGGGTAAGAAGGGCGGTAAATCTTGTACTTAAAGCATTAAAGGATGAAAAAGCCCCCTTATATACCTATGGACCCCTTATTCATAACCCTCAAACTCTTGAGCTTCTCTCTCAACTGGGGGTAAAGACACTAAATAAAGTGGAGGATGAGGTCCCAAGTGGAGTTTGTGTAATCAGAGCTCATGGAGTTCCTCCTAAGGAAAAGGCTCTTTTAGAGAAGCGACATAGCCTTATAGATGGAACTTGCCCCAGAGTTCTAAAAGTACAAGCCCTTGCCAGCAAAGCTGTAAGGGAAGGAAAGGCAGTAGTGATTATAGGAGATAAAGATCATGCTGAAGTAAGAGGAATTCTTGGATTTTGTGAAGGAAAGGGCTATGTGGTAAATTCCTTTCAGGATGTAGAGAAACTTCCTCCTTTGAGAAATTATGTCATTCTCTCCCAAACTACTCAGGAAGAGGAAATCTTAGAAATTCTCTCTCAGGAAATTCTTGCTCGATATCCAGAGGGTGAGGTAATTAATACTATTTGTAACGCCACAGAGGTTAGACAAAGAGAAGTAAAAAGGCTTTGCGATAAATGTGAAGCCATTATTGTGATTGGTGGTAAATTTAGTGCTAATACCAAAAGGTTAGCTCAAATTGCTCAGAGCGAAGGAAAAGAGGTTTTTCTTATTGAAAGTCCTGAAGAGTTACCTTTAGAAGAAATTACCAAATATTCCTCGCTTGGAATAACAGCTGGGGCCTCAACCCCTAATTGGCTTATCAATGAAGTGGTAGACCGAATAAAGGAAAAGATAAGCCCTCTTTACTCACTTCTAAAAATTTTTACCTTCCTTTCCTTTCAAGAGGCTTTAGCCTTTTTTTTATTGCTCGTAGCCCTCTTGATCTTAAATCCATCAACTTTACCACAAAAGATACTTTATTTACCAATATTTGCGCTCTCTTTTCAATTTTTTCAGAAAAACTTACTTCAGTGGCTCAATTTAGAAGCTTATAAATTTTATTATCCTGGAAGAGAGAGATTTTTAAGACAAAAGAAAAAGCTATTATTTTCACTTCTTGGACTGGTTGTTATACTTAGCCTTGTTTCGGGATTTTTATATCAGCCAAGGATACTCTCACTTGTCATAGCTCTTATAGTTCTTTGTTTTCTTTTGGCAAAAACCCCCTTTTCAAGACTCTTGGACCTAATCTTTATGATTGGTCTTCTTATGTATCTCTATCCCCTTTGGAACACCATCTTTCTTTGGCAATCCCTTTATGTCATTTTGAGTTTATTCTTCCTAACCCTTTATAAAGAATTAGTTTACATCCAAAGTGATGGTTTTTTGCCAAAAAACTTTCTTAGCTTAGCCTTAGGCGCAGAGGAAAGGATCCTATTAAAATATCTTCGACTTGTCTATCTTATCTCTCTTCTTCCTTTCCTATGGCTTGCTTATACCTATAAGACTTGGCACTTTCTGATTTTTCTCTGGCTTATTCCAGTATATGAAGTTTTATTGTATGTCATAAAAAGGAGACCTTTAGGGCAAATCCTATATTTAGAAAATCTTATTTTGCTTCCTCCCTTGGCTTATTTATTAATAGCTATAATTTGGGTTTATCTTTTATAGCGAGATGGAGGGCTTCTTTACACCAGAGGATTATTATTTTATGGAACTTGCCTTAGAGGAGGCAAGGCTTGCCTTTGAAGAGGATGAGGTCCCTGTGGGAGCAGTCCTTGTTTCACCTATAGGAGAGGTGCTTGCTAAGACCCATAATGAGGTGATAAAAAGAGGGGATCCTACTGCACATGCTGAAATTTTAGCCTTAAGAGCGGGAGCAGAAAAGCTGCTTAATTATAGACTTCTTGGGTGCAAGCTTTATATAACCCTTGAGCCTTGCCCAATGTGTGCCTATGCTATTGTGCTTGCGCGCTTGGAAGAAGTAATCTTTGCTACGCCAGACCCTAAAACAGGAGCTGTAATTAGCCTCTATTCCTTGCTTTCTGATAAAAGGCTAAATCATCAGGTAAAGTTTAGATATGGTCTCTACCAGAGGGAAGCAGAAACCCTTCTAAAAGAATTCTTCAGAGAAAAGCGACTTTCTGGATAGGAATTAAGCTTATCCTTAGGGAGAGGTTGTCCTTCTTGAATAGCTTTCTATGGGATGTATAAATCTCTTTGTACGGCGAGGCGAGCCATTACTGAAATATTTGTATGGACACAGCACACTGTGCCCGATATATCAAAAAGTGTAAGGATAATTCAGGAATTGCCCCGATTTAGGGGGCAAATCACGATTTGCCCCGAAATTCTAAAGATCGTAAGGGTCCCCCTTGCGGCTGCCCAAGGATTCGTAGGGGATCAGCATGCTGAGCCCAATGAATTTAAAAAAATGTAGGGGAAGGCCTCGCAAATTATGGGCAATTTATGAATTGTCCCTTTTGTTAAAAAATTAATTCCTATGATTAAAGGCTTGTGATGATCAAATTAAAGCAGAAAAAAATTAAGGGTGAAAAGGCAGGAGAACTTAGAGCTTAATCGCCCACGGGTCTTTGAACCCTTCCTGTAGTCTGTTCCCTGCCTCCCAAACCATAATAAGTTGATTAGGGTTAAAACCCTAGTTACAGTGGAGGATTGGTTGGGAGGTAGCTCCTGCCTTTTCACGAAAAACAAATAAGGAGGTGTCAACACATCTACACTTTTTGT
>CALLJI010000062.1 GCA_938091475.1 uncultured Caldimicrobium sp.
TCTTAAATTCACATATTGCTCTAATTCAAAACGAATTCTCAAAAGAATATCCTTCTCAAGGATGCCTGGTTTAACCTCTGGGTGACCAATGGCACCAAGATAAATAGCATCAAATTTTTTGAGCTCTTCAATTCCACCCTCTGGAATGGTCTCCCCAGTTTTCAAATAACGCTCACCACCCCAATCGAAATAGGTCCATTTAAATTTCAAATTAAATCTTCTGGCGGCTGACTCTAAAACCTTTATACCCTCACGGATGACCTCAGGTCCTGTGCCATCCCCTGGGATAACTGCGACTTCATATACCTCTTTCCCCATAAATACCTCCTTTTTATTATAAGTTTTAAGACTTTTCAAAAAAATTAATCCTCAATTATAATATACTTTTCTACTCTACCAAGTCCCCTCAAACTATTTCCTATGTACAAAGAGCCCTTTTCTTCTTCTAAATCCCTTAGGGTGAAGAGTCTCTCAACGGCTTTTTTTTTCCTAAGAAGACTTTCTCGTAATACCCCAGGTAATAACCCTAAGGAAAGGGGAGGCGTATAAAATATATCTCCCCTTTTCCAAAATAGATTAGAAATAGTGCCTTCAAGGACTTCCCCTTTCTCGTTGTAAAAGATAACCTCTTTTAAACCTAACTTAGGAAGGTACTCTCTAACTTTCTCATATTCCTCTCTGAGAGTAGTTTTATGAAAATGATAGACTACGGGGGGACTTTTTCTTTTTATTAAACCTACTAAAAGAGGGCTTTCCCAGGAAAAAGAAGGAGCTTGGGTTACTTCAAGGTTTATCCCCCCCTCTGGACTTAAGAGTAACTTTACCCGGAGAGGATTTATGGCAGAAAAAGCTGATAATTTCTCTTTCAAATAGTTTAAAAACCACTCATAATTCTTAAGCTCCCTAGGCAGTCTAAATTGAAAATATTTAGCGGAATTCACAAGTCTCTTATAGTGTAAAAAGAGCAAGGGATTTTCTTTATGCCCCAGCCATTGAAAAGTTTCAAAGAGGCAAAAATAGGGATGAGGGTTTAAAAAAAATTGGGCCTTAAGTTTAGTTTCTTTATATTCCTTTAGGAGTGAACTATCCCAAACAATACCTGCCCCTACTCCAAGCTCTCCCTTATAACACTCCTTCCCTTCAGAAGGAAAGAGAAGGGCACTTCTTATGGCAACATTAAAAATAAACTCACCCTTTGGAGTTATATATCCCATAGCTCCGGTGTAGACACCTCTTGGCTCTTTTTCTAATTCGCAAATAATTTCCATAGTCCTGATTTTGGGAGCCCCAGTTACAGAGCCACAGGGAAAGAGGGCTTTAAATATCTCATACAAAGAAGTCTTTTCCATCTTTCCCCCTATAGTAGAAATCATTTGATGAAGGGTAGGATAAGTTTTAACCTTAAAAATTTCCTTTACCCAAACCGAGCCTTTTTCACAGATCTTTCCTAAATCATTCCTAATAAGATCAACTATCATTATATTTTCAGCCTGTGATTTTGGATCCGCCTTGAGGAAGACTCTATGGAAGAGATCCTCCCTCAAGGTGTAAGCCCTCTTTAGAGTTCCCTTCATAGGTGAACTTTTCAAGTAATTTTTTTCTCTTTTAAGAAAAAGTTCTGGAGAGAAAGAGAGAATAGCATAGTTTTGCGTCCTAAAATAGCAGGCATACTCACATCTCTGGGAAAATAAAAGCCACTTAAAAATATCTATGGGCTCCCCTTCTAAGGAAAAATGAAATTTGGCAGTAAAATTTACCTGATAGGTATCTCCACTGGCAATATACCTCTTAATTTTGAGTATTGCTTCCTCATAATCATCTTTAGTTAGGTTTAGTCTTAGAGAGGATAGTTTAAAGAGGGGCTTAACTTTAAAGGGGTTTATCTCTATCTTTTCCTTACCTTTGAAAAAGATAAAATGTGCTAGGGGAAGAGAGGGGACTTTAAAGAGGGGAGCCAATCTCGGTTCCAAAAGATAGCCAAGCTCATAGGTAATAAATCCCAAGGCATAAAGTCCCTTTTTATTCAGAGCTTCTATGGAATGAAAGTAGTCCTTTACCTTATGAATATTTCCTGGATCTAAAATTAACTCCTCAACCGGCTCATAGAATAAATAGCCCCTAAAGGGAATACCCTTGGCATTAATCCAGAGAAAATTGACGGTGCTATTTAGGGGCATAACTACTTTTCTTCAAGTTGAAGGGTGATTAGCACTACAACAAGGATTAAAAAGGAGAAAAGTACAAAAGAGGTAAGATTTTGCAAGGGTCCCAGAAAATCAACTTTTGGAAAAAGGAGAGGAAAAAGGTAGATAGAGATTAAAAAGCCTTCAGCTAAGGAGAATCTCCTAATAAAACTAAACAATTTTTTTCTAAACCTCCATTTTTTTTGAAGCTCGCTCTTCAAGGTAGAAAGTTCCTCTATATTCTTTTTGAGTCGCTCTAATTCCTTGTGCAAAATTTTTAGTTCCTTAGATATATCCTTTCGCATGTAGATCTTTTGCATTTTCTCAATCAAATTATAGGTTGTGCTTAGCCTTTGTCCAAAGTAAGCATCTTCAGTCTTATAGGGATATTCATTCCAAAAATTGTAAAGAATTTGATATTGGTTCTTTAATTTTTGTAGCTCCCCTTTTATCTTTTTGGTTCTACTAAAGACATAACCACTTAACTCTAAGGAGAGCTCTAAGGCCCTCTTGCCAGCCTCTTCAATAAGAGCAATTCCACCCTTATATAATCCTTGTCTAATTTCTTTAAGTGTTTCTTCTATTTCGCGAATGGTTTCCTCTGGCATAACTTCCTTTAAATTATGAAATTTGTCCTCTGCCTCTTTCAGACGAATAAGAGCCTCTTCTTTTAGGCTACTTATAGCATTTTCAAGCTCCCTTTCCAATTCTTCTTCGTGTTTTATAAATTTGGGTTCCAAGAAAGCAAGGTAGATAAGAAAGGGATGTCTAAAGTAGGAAAAGATTTTCTCAGAGTGATTTTCCTCATAATTTAATAAATGAAGAAAATAAAAGGCTGGAACACAACTTGTGTCTTCCTTTAAAGCTGTTTTATAATTATCCTCAGCCTGATAGATATCTCCCTGGATATGATGAATATATCCCTTATAAAAATAAAGGTAGCTTAAAAGAAAGGGTGTCTTTACAAAGGTTAAGGCCCTCTCAATGTGATAAAGAGCCCTTTTAAAATCTCCCTTTAATATGGATAACATCATAAAGAGGAGTTCTAACCTAAAATCTTCCTCTAAGTTTTTTAACCTGAGCTCTGCTTGGGACCATCTCTTGTGTAGGAGATCCTCTAAGGCAAGAAAAATTTCTCCACCCTTTATAGGAAGTACCAACTTCCCAGTGAGTTGGGACCAGTTTTCTATCTCTCCCACCAGATAAAGGGGAACTTTTAAAAAGGAGGGAAAAAGATAAAAGTGACGAATAAAAAAATAATCTAAAAAATTTTCCTTAGTCTCTCTTTGCAAGTAATGGGCATAGAGTTTTTCTGCCACTTCTTCCAAGGAGAATTTAAGAATTTCTTTGAATTTATCTAAGCTTTCCTGTATATCTAAGCCTGGACAATCAGAGGTAGCATGCCAATGGGAATGACAAAAAAAGCATCTCTCCTCAAGGGGTATATAAAAAATGTCTTTATAGGGAAAATTTAATTTTGGGTCTACCGTGGAAGGGAGTAGGAGTTCATAAACTTCATTGGAAATGGCTTCAATTTTAAAGAACAATTTAAGTTTGGAGAAAACCTCTAAAATTTCCTTATATAAACTTTTATGAAAATAAATTTTTCCTGCACGAAAAGGTACTTTAGGTTCGGAGGGAGAAGCTTCTGAAAAGAGATAAAAACTTACAGGCAAGGGGGCAGAGAAAAGGTCTTTTTTAAAGGTCTCTCTCAGAGAAAAGAGAAAATCATTTACTTGGGGGAGTTTGTGGGGATCAATTTCATAAAGAGAGTGTTCTCTTTTCACAAAGGTTTTATCTAAGGAATCCCTAAGAAAAAAATTAAACTCTTGAACTTTGCCTTTAAAAAGATGCCTTAAGAGGGGTTTTATTTCAAGGATTTTTAAAAACATATTTTATCCCGAAAAAAATTAATCCTATAGTAATAGCAAAGTCTGCTAAGTTAAAGGCAGGCCAGTGAAAAGCTCCCAAGTAAAGATCAATAAAATCAAAGACAGCCCCAAAGGTAATACGATCTATCCAATTCCCAAGCCCTCCACCGAAAATAAGACCTAATAGAATTCTACTAACTCTATCCGCTTTCTTTGCTAAAAAAAAGATTATAATCAAAACTACGGGAATAAGTACTATAAGTGCCAAGAAGATCACTTGGGAGGCCTGATGAAGGATTCCAAAGGCTATTCCCTTATTCCAAGCTTTAACTAACGCTAAAAAGGGCAAAAGCTCTATTCTTTCATAGGGGACTTTTAGCAGTATATATTTAGAAACCCTATCTATGAGGAAAACAAAGGTTGCCGAGAGGTAAAATACCTTCAAAGCTATTCCCCCTTAGTAATTACCTGGTAACACCTTTGACAAAGCTCTGGATTTTCTAAAGTACCAACTTCTGGCTTTCTTTGCCAGCATCTTTCGCATTTTTTATAGGTGGTAGGTTTTACAAATATTTGCAACCCCTTGATATCTTCTGAAGTGTACAAAACCCCCTCTCCCGAAGGAAGCCCCTCTCTAAAGCTTGCGACCATTAAAAAATACTCCCAAAAGGAACTATCCTTTAAATCTTGAGAATAGGGCTCTGGTGCTTCGTAATACACTTCTGCTTCCAGTGAAGAACCTATCCTTTTAGCTTCCTTTCTTGTCCTCTCTAAGGCCTTGAGAAATTCTTCTCTCAAGGCTAAAGTTCTCTCCCAAGTCTTTAGCTCCTCTTCGGAAATCTGAAATTTATACTTAGGAAACTCTGATAAAAATACTGAAATATCTCCCTTTGGGTAAGGCAAAGATTGCCAAATCTCCTCAGCGGTAAAGGAGAGGATGGGTGCCATCACCTTGACTAAGGTATCTAAGGCATAATAGAGCACGGTTTGGGTTGCTCTTCTCTTAAAACTGTGGGGTTCTTCACAGTAAAGATAGTCTCTATTTATATCTATATAGAGGGAGGAAAGTTCAACGGTGCAGAAACGATGAATTTCATAGGTAACTAAGTGGAATTCAAATCTCTCGTAAGCTCTTAAAATTTTTTCTAAACTCTCGGAAAGCTTATGTAAGATAAAGCGTTCAAAGGAGGGAAGTTTTTCAAAGGGTATTAGATCTTGCTCTGGAGAGAAGTCATAAAGATTACCCAATAAAAATCTGCAGGTGTTTCTAATTTTTCTATAGGCCTCAACTAATCTATCTAAAATTTCTTGGGAAATTTTTATGTCATCTCTATAATCCTCAGCAGAAACCCAGAGACGCACAATCTCTGCACCATATTTTTTGATTAAATCCTGAGGATGAATTACATTTCCTAAGCTTTTAGACATTTTTCTTCCTTTACCATCTACCACAAAACCATGGGTTAAAATTCCTTCATAAGGGGGAATATCTCTTGTGCCCACTGCACAGAGAAGGGAACTCTGAAACCACCCTCTGTGTTGGTCTGAACCCTCTAAATAGAGTTGGGCTGGAAAGGAAAGTTCCTCGCGTTTTTCTAATACCCCAGCAAAGGAAACTCCAGAATCAAACCATACATCAAGTATATCCTTCTCCTTTTCAAAAGTTTGACTCCCACAGTTCGGACATTTTACACCCTCTGGCAGAAGATTCTCTGGTGGTTCTACAAACCAGGGATCACACCCCTTCTCCTCAAAAATTTTTATAACCTTTTCATAATAGAGATAGTCCTTGAGGATTTCACCACATTCTTTACATTTGAAAACCGTTATTGGCACACCCCAAACCCTCTGCCGTGAAATGCACCAATCAGGCCTTCTCTCAAGCATACTAACTAAACGATTTTTACCCCAGGCAGGAATAAAATTTACCTTTTCTAAACTTTTTAAGGCCTTCTCTCTTAAAGCCCTTGCCTCCATAGAAATAAACCATTGATCCTCTGCTCGGAAAATAACAGGTTTTTTACAGCGCCAGCAATGGGGATAACTATGAGAGATTTTATCTAATTTTAAAAGCAACCCTTCCTTCTGCAGGGTCTCTAAAATAAGCTTATTAGCCGCCTCCAGACTTAAGCCTCCCACTAAAGGGACCTCTTCATAAAACTTCCCTTCGCTATTCACAGGTGTGTAAACCTCAAGCCCATATTTTAAACCTACTAAATAGTCTTCTTCTCCATGACCTGGAGCAATGTGCACAACCCCTGTCCCTGTCTCCAAGGTTACAAAATCAGCTAAAATAATCAAGGAGTCCCGTTCATAAAAGGGGTGTTTAGCAGGCAACCTTTCTAAAAAGTCTGGCTTAAAAGAGGCTACAATAGGAGGGAGTAGTCTATCCAATTCAGCGCATAGAGCAGATAATCGCCCTTCAGCCAAAATCAGATACTCTCCTTCCCAATCCACTATTACATAATCAAATTCTGGATGAAAGGCTAAGGCAAGATTAGCAGGAAGTGTCCAAGGAGTAGTAGTCCAAATTAGAATATAAATAGGTTTATCCTCTTTTAGTGCAAATTTATTCTTAAGAATCTTTTGAGTCTCCTCTCTTAGAGGAAATTTCACATATATAGAGGGAGAGGTATGGGCTTCATATTCTACTTCTGCTTCTGCTAAAGCTGTTACACAATGGGGGCACCAAAAAACAGGCTTCTTTTTCCGATACACCTGATTGGTTTCTAAAAAACTAAGAAATTCTCTGGCAATTACTGCTTCATAAGAGGGATCCATAGTAAGATAGGGCTTGTCCCAAAGAGCAAAAACTCCCAATCTCTTAAATTCTTCCCTTTGGATATCAATGAATCTCCTGGCATAATCCCTACAAGCAGCCCTAATGGTTAAAGGAGGGAGTTCCCCTCGTTTTACCTTTAACTCCCTTTCCACATTTAACTCTATGGGTAAACCATGACAATCCCAACCAGGAATAAAAGGGGCGTAATATCCAGAAAGTATTTTACTTTTAACAATGATATCCTTTAAAATTTTGTTTAAAGCAGTTCCTAAGTGAATATGTCCATTGGCGTAGGGAGGACCATCATGTAAAATAAACTTAGGAGCGCCTTTTCTTCTCTCTAACATTTGGAGGTAAATTTTTTCCCTTTCCCAAAATTCTAAAAACTTTGGCTCTCGCTCGGAAAGACTGGCTTTCATCGGGAAATCAGTTTTAGGAAGATTCAAGGTATCCTTCCAATCCATTTTTTCTCCTCCAAGAAGCCTTTATTTCTAATTTCCCATATTTTAGCACATGTTAAAGATTTAAACATCTATGGAAGAGCCTTTGTGTGGTTACTATGAATTTTGGACAATTTGTGAATTGTCCCTAAAGGTTTGATATTTGGGGCGATTCATGAATCGCTCGTACGGCTGAAAATCTTTGGGCACGACATGCTGTGCCCAAGAAATAAATTTGGTAGCCGCAGGCTTTAGCCTGCGAAGAATTATGGTAGGGGCCCGTCTTGCTGAGCCCAAGACGGTTTAAAGGTTTGAATTGGTAGGGGCAATTCAAGAATTGCCCAGAAATTCAAAAACTTGAAGGGGCAGCCCTTGCGGCTGCCCATAATGGGCACGGCATGCCGTGCCACTACAAAAAGTTATTTTGGGCAGGGGCAAGCCCTGCTCTTACGAATAAAACCTATTGGGCACGGCGGTGCCGTGCCCCTACAATTTAGGGGGCAATTTGTGAATCGCCCCTGCGATTTTATCCCTTTAGGCACCAATGGGCGGAGCACTTACATTTTTTTGGAACATTCTCAAATTCATTTGTAAACTTTGAAAAATATGATAAACTAAAATAAGGGGATACTTCTCAATGAGTGAACTGGAAAAAATTAAAACCCTTCTTAGGCATTTTCTTGAGCATACGGAGGAACATGCTCAAGAATTTGAAGCCTTAGCAGAGAAAACTCAAAAATTGAGAGAGGGCGAGGCTTTGGCAGAAGCCCTAAAAAAGGCTTCTTTCAAACTTAAAGAGGCCATTGAAATTTTAAAACCTCTAATATATAATTATCCCAAGTTAGTTAAGGAGGTTGACCTATGAGCTGTATCTTTTGTAAAATTATTAACAAGGAAATTCCAGCCAGAATCCTCTATGAAGATGAAAGGGTGCTTGCCTTTTATGATATTAATCCTCAGGCGCCTTATCACATCTTAGTCATTCCTAAGAAACACATTTCCACCCTCCTTGAACTAGAAGAGGCAGATAAAGAGCTAATTGGACATATCTATTTGACTATTAATCAAATTTCTAAAGACCTCGGTTTTGCTGAGAGAGGCTACAGGGTAGTTGTAAATTGCAAAGAAGAAGCTGGGCAGACAGTTTTTCATATGCATTTTCATGTGTTAGCGGGAAGGCCTATGGATTGGCCTCCTGGATAAGAAAATAGTTAAATCCAGCACAGATTTTACAATAGGGGATACCATCCTTCCAAATCTCTTTTCCATCCCTAATAGTAACTCCACATTTGGTGCAGATAACTTTTTTCCTTGGCTTTCCAGGCAGATCTAACTCGTTAAAGAGCACTTTTACCTTTTTAATTTCAAAAAGCTCTTCAAGAGGCATAATTTTATAAGCCAAAAGCTCTCTCTGAGCAGGGTTGTCAAGATGAGGAAAATAGGACCTAGCTCTTTCTTTGGCCTCTTCTTTGGCTAAAATTCTATAGGCTTCCTGAGTTTGTAGATTTAGGAAAGTGGCTGCCATAATCCCAAAATCAAAAAACTTCATAGTCCTTTTTCCAAGGCTTGCACCAGTAACAGTCTGAATTGCATCTGTAGCACATCTGTCAATTTCTACGAAGACTAAAAAATTCTTTCTATCCATCCCGTAGGGGTCCTTGATTTGGATGAGTTCTAAACCTAGTAGAGCAAGCCTTGCGCCTAAAACTTGACCAGCACATAGATGCCCATGCCGTTCCTTACAAATCTCTAAAAGTTCTTCCAGATTGAGTTTAAAAGGATTTATGTAAAACATATTTAGAGACTCCTTAAGAGATTTTTGCACCTGGAGCGGTCTTGCGTTCTGGCACAATTAAGGTTAAGCCCTTTTCATCTTTGGCAGCAAGAAGCATACCCTCCGACAATACTCCTCTAATTTTAGCTGGTTTTAAATTGAGAACCAAAACCACCTCTTTTCCCACTAACTCTTCAGGCTTATAGTATTGGGCAATCCCTGAGACAATTTGCCTTTTCTCCGGACATTTTACTTCAAGTTTGAGAAGTTTATCTGTACCTGGTATTTTCTCTGCAGCTACAATTTCTCCTACTCTAAAATCCCATTTTCTGAACTCCTCAATAGAAAATAACTCCCCTTGTGTCTCCATACTCCTTTCTTCCTCTGGCTCTTTTTCTAAGGTTTGTGACACCTTTTCAATTCTTGGAAAAAGAGGCTCTCCCTTAGTGACAGCTACACCCTCTGGAGGTATTGACCAATCTAAGGCTAAGTCAAAATTTACCTCGGAAATACCTAAAGATAGATAAGAGAAGACTTTTTCTGAAGTTTCTGGAAGAACTGGAGATAGGGCAATGGCAAAGGTTTTTATTGCAGAGATTAAATTTCTTAAGATAGAACCAGCTTTTTCTCTTCTTCCTTCTTTTATTTCCCTCCAGGGAGCTCTTCTATCAATATAAGTATTAGAAAATCTAATAGCTTGCCAGATTTCTTCTAAGGCTAAGTGAAATTGAAATACCTCAAAAAGTTTTAAATATTTCCTGAAGGCTTCTTCAACCCTTTCTCTATATTCCAAATCTTCCCTATCTAATTCGCAGTAAGGAGGCACTTTTCCATCAAAATAGCGTTCAACTAAATTCAAGGTTCTAAAGAGGAAATTTCCATAGTCATTAGCTAAATCTGCGTTGTAGCGAGTAAGAAAATTTTCCAAGCTAAATTCAGCATCATATCCAAAGGCCATTTCTCTAAAAAGATAATATCTTAGGGCATCCCTTCCATACTGTGAAACTAATTCCATAGGATCCACCACATTGCCCAGAGATTTAGACATCTTGTGCTTATGCATTAACCAATATCCATGAACATAAAGTTTGCGATAGAGTGGAAGCTCCATAGCCTTAAGCATAATGGGCCAATAAATGGCATGAGGTTTAAGGATATCCTTTGCTATAATATGATATGCAGAACCCCAGTAATCTCTCCAATCAGGTTTATCCGGAAAACCAATTCCAGAAAGATAATTTATAAGGGCATCAAACCAAACATAGGTCACATAATCCCTATCAAAGGGAAGTTCTATTCCCCAGCCAAGTCTACTTTTAGGTCTTGAAATACAAAGGGG
>CALLJI010000063.1 GCA_938091475.1 uncultured Caldimicrobium sp.
TGCTGAAGGTTATAAAAGATTCCAAATTCCTCCAGGCTCAAGAGTTATAACCCTTGGGGTTGGGCATTATTTGGATTATCCCTATTCCCTTTTAACCAAAGATATTGCTACCCCCTTTGGAATTCTAAGAAATGATAAAGGGGGGCTTCTCTACCTTGCTCATACTAAAAAACTTGAGCTCTTTCCAGATCATATCGTTCACAAATTAGAACATTCCATTGAATTTCAAGCCCTTTTTTTGAGTTATCTCAGAGGAGAAGAAGTGGTGATGTTACCTTTTCTAGTTGGTTCACATAGAGTGCTCTTTGCAAACAAACCCTTAATTGAAAACTTGGTTATGGGTCTCTTAGAATTGATGGATGACAAAGCTTATTTGGTTTTGGGAATAGATTTTTGCCATCTGGGACTTAGATATGGAGATCCCTTTCCTGCTGATGAGAAAATTTCAGAAAAGGCCTTAGAGGTGGATAGAGAGCTCATCCAACTTGCCTTTGAGGGAAAGAGCAGGGTTTTAGAAGAGCAGATTTCTAAATATGAACCTTTTAAAATTTGCGGAGCTAGTTCTCTTTATCTTCTATCTCTCTTTATAGAGCAAGGTGCATTTAAGGGAAGAGGGGAAATTTTTTATCAAGAGTTTGTTCCCTTTGGAGAAGGTTCTGCTGTGAGTATAGCCTCAGCTGGGTATTTTTTCTAAGATTTTAAGTAAATCCTCTATAGAATAAGGCTTGATGAGTACCTCTTGAAAACCCAGTGATTTTGCATCGAGTACTTCTCTTTTATAGGCATATCCAGTGGCAAGAATAGCTTTAACTTCAGGATCTATCTTTTTTAATTCAAGAAAGGTCTGAATTCCATCATATTTTCCTGGAACAGTTAAATCAAGAATCACCATATCAAAGGGTCCTTCTTTCTGATAAAGGGAAAGAGCTTCTTCTCCTGTTTCACAGGACACAACCTCATAACCTGAGAATTTTAAAAGCTCCTCTTGAGCCTCTCTTAAATCTCTTTCATCATCCATTAGTAAAATCTTCTTTTTTGAGTGAGAAGTAGGGATAGATACTGTTTCACTCACTATACCCTTTTCTTCCTCTATTTTCTCCTCTATATCCTCCTTGTAGGGGAGATAAATTTTTACTAAGGTGCCTTTACCCGGAGAACTGTCAATCTCTATTTTTCCCCCATGAGCCTCGATTATTCTCTTGGCTGAAAACATTCCAAGGCCAGTTCCACCTGGTTTTGTAGTGATAAAGGGTTGGAAGAGTTTATTTTTTATTTCTTCAGGCATTCCTGGCCCGGTGTCTAAAATAGAAATGACAAGAAAAGAGGCTTCTTTTGCCACAGAGATTTTTATAAATCCTCTATCCTTCATAGCATGTCTTGCATTGAGAATCAAATCATGTAGGGCAATACTCAAAAGATTTTTGTCTCCCTGAATAGATCTTACCTCTGGATCAAATTGGTATTGTACTTCAATCTTTGAGCCAGCTAAAGCAAGCTCCACTAAATCCTTTAACCAGGTGGATAGAGAATATTGTTCTATAGATAAGATTAAGCTTTTTCCATAGATAAGAAGTTGTTGGGTAAGAGACTTTGCTCTTAAAGAGGTTTTTTTGATGGTTTCTAATTTCTGAAGCGTCTCTTGAGGCAATTTGTATGAAAACCTTGCAAAGATAAGCTCCACAGTATTCACAATGGCACCTAAGAGATTATTTAAGTCATGAGCCAATCCACTGGCTATAACCCTTAAGGTTTCTAACTGTGTATAGCGAGCAATCTCTTCTTCCCATTTTTTTTCAAGGGTTATATCTCTGATCGTTACCAAGAAATAAGTAGTCTCTTCAATAGGCATTTTCTCAATTAAGAGGAATTTTTCTTGTCCATCTATTTGAAGTTTAAAAGTAAATTTCGTTTGGTCAGATTGAAAGCAGTTTAAATCACTACATTCAATGCAACTTATACTTTTTCTAAATATTTCAGGTAATTTGGTCTTCTCAAGAGTGTCTTTATCTATGGAAAGGATTTCTTCAAAGGCTCTGTTTACTTTTATAAAAGCACCGCTTTTGTCTACTAAAGCTATCCCTACCTCTAAGGTAGCTAAAATTTTTTCTAATTTTTTCATTTCTTCACTTAACTTTTGTGAGGTTAATTTTAAAGAAGCGCTTCGAATTTCTAAGCTTTCTTGTAAGATCTGATTTACCTCTTCGAGTTCTCTCCTGTAAAGGCGCTGTTTGTAATATAAATAAGCAATGAGTAAGGTTATACCAAATCCTATGAAACTCAGAGCAAGATAAGAAATAAAAAGCCGTCTCCTTTCCAGCTCTATTTTTTTTCTTAAATGGGTATAGGGACCCAACATTAATTCACTCTCCATTTGTAGGAATTTGTAAGGTCCAAAAGGGGGTGTGAGAAAGAGATCTGAGGAGGGAATGAGCTTATCCTTTTTTCCTACAAAGGGAGATAAAATTCTATATATTTCAGCTAATAATTCAGCAGAAGCATAATTACTGTAAATGATATAATAGTCTGGGACAAGCTCTGAGGAAACTAAGAAGGGAAAATGCTCATAATTCTTTAGGTCTAAGAAACGGAAGTTTTCTAAGGCATATACTCCTTTTTTACTAAGATGTTCAAAAACTCCGCTTTTTACTACTCCTGCTGAGGCTTCTCCTTTGTAGACTGCTTCTATCACACCCTCCCAACTTTTTTTGTAGATAATTTTAAGGTCCCTCTCCTTTATTCCTATCTTTTTAAGTTCATATAGAGTGAGAATGTTGCAACTTGTGCATTCAGAAATTATGGCTAAAGTTTTTCCCTTGAGGTCCTTTAGAGAATAAATGTTTGAATCCTTTCTTGCAAAAAAGACTGCTCCCTGCATACCACCAACAGAGAATAATTTGTGGGATATATTAAAAAGGGGAAAAACATCCGCATGGAGTTCCTTAGAAAATTTATCCTTTAACTCTAAAAAAATAGGCGGACTAACTATGGCTAAGTTAAAAAATAAAGAGTTAGCCTTTATAAAATCATCGGGACTTAGGTATTTACATTCAAAGAAGAAATTTTGACTTTTTGAATTTAGGTAATTGGCAAGGGCTTCACAATTTATTATCTGTTCATTTGAGAGCTTAATCTCTTGAGTATAGATAATTTCTCTTTTTTTGCTATGAGCCAAAGAAGGGAACAGGAAAATAAAGATCAAAATCAAACCTAATATTCTCATATTATATATCATAATAATATAAAAGGTTTTATAAAAATCAAGAGGTACGAGGTGGGTGTAGTCACTATTTTGAAATGTCACATGTTAGAAGTGTGGTATGCTCTACCAAAAAAGGTTTTGTTGGGAGGGGCTCCGCATTGCCGTACCCAAAAGTTTCTCCAGTAGGGGCAATTCACGAATTGCCACCGATGTTTCAAATGTAGGGGCGGTTCACGAACCGCCCACAAATGTGTAGGGGCACGGCACCGCCGTGCCCAAAAGGGTTTTATATGTAGGGGCAGGGCTTGCCCCTGCCCATTTTTTGTAGGGGCAAGGCACCGCCGTGCCCTCAACAGGGCAGCCGCAAGGGTATCCCTACAGGGATTTAACTTTTATAAAACTTAGCTGGTCAGGGATACGCCTTGGGCTAAACAAGCTAAACCCTTTTTTGATAAGCTTTCCCCTACAAAAAGAAAAAGGTACCTAGTCAGAAGACCTTTTAAGTATCTGATTGGCTTATCTCTTCAAAGATAAGAGATTTAAGACCCTCACAAAAGCTTTGTATGATTTGAAAATTTTCTCTGTCTTTAAAAATAATAGGTGGAAAGGGCCATTCTTTACATCTTTCAGGTTTAACTGGATGGATTCGGCAAAGCCTCTTCTCCTTATCAAAAAAAATACAATATCCGTCAATAGTACGCATTTCTTTTCTCTTTTCACCTTTCATTACTATGTATTTTTGAAGTACTTCCTCTAAGGATAATCCCAAAAAAAGGGCCATTCTTTGAATCTCCTCATCTGACAAACTAACCGTGCTTTCCCCTCTGCAGCAGGCACCACATCTCTTACATTGAAAGTTATTCATACTTCTATGTAGGGGAGAGGGTCTTTTACTCCAGCCTCTCTGAAGGCTTTTAATCTTAATCTACAGGAGCTACATTTACCACAGGCTATTTCATTGTTTTTATAGCAAGACCAAGTTAATTCAAAGGGGGTGTCTAATTTTAGCCCAAGTTCTACGATTTCTCTTTTGCTTAAATAAAGTAAAGGTACCTCTATTTGAATGTTTGTCTCAGGTTTAATACCCTGCAAAATGGCTTGATTAAAGGCTTTTATGAACTCTTCTCTACAATCTGGATAGCCAGAAAAATCTATTTGGTTAACTCCAATAAAAATTTTTTCAGCCCCTATAACTTCTGCCCAAGCAGTAGCAATGCTTAAAAAAATCCCATTTCTAAAAGGAACATATGTAGAGGGAATGCCTTCTTCTTCCTCTTCGGGAATAGGGAGGGTTTCAACGAGTAGACTTGAGCCTCCTATTCTCTTGAGAAAAGGAGCTTCTGCTATAAAGATTTTAGTGGGTTTGAAAAACTCGGACAATTTATAAAAACACTCTAACTCTTTTTGAGCAGTTCTTTGACCATATTGGATATGAAGAAAGGCAAGGTTATAATGTTTGGAAGCAAGACTTGCACATACGGCACTGTCCATTCCGGAGCTAAGGAGGACTATGGCTAATGGTTTTGACATAACCATTTATGGCGCCCCCAAGGGGATTCGAACCCCTGTCGCCGGCGTGAAAGGCCGGTGTCCTGGACCTGGCTAGACGATGGGGGCTTCACTATGGGCCGCGCAGGACTCGAACCTGCGACTCCCAGCTTAAAAGGCTGGTACTCTACCGTCTGAGTTAGCGGCCCAAGTTAAGTTAAATATAACTTATCTTTTGCGATTGTCAAGAACTTACGAGAATTGTAATCAAATTTTTTAAAATTCACTCTTGACAAACCTTCTAAGTTTGTTATATAAATACTCAATAATTCCAGAAAATCCTAAATAAAAGGAGGGTACTATGAACAAGGCTGATTTAGTGAAGAGAATGGCAGAGATAGCTGGAACTACTAAGGCAAATGCTGAGAAACTCTTAGATGCCTTTATGCAAGCAGTGGAAGAGGCTATTGCAAAGGAAGATAAAGTAGTATTAGTTGGTTTTGGAACCTTTCAAGTCGCCAAAAGAGCTGAGAGAAGTGGAAGAAATCCAAGAACAGGTGCCCCTCTTAAAATACCTGCCAAAAAAGTAGTAAAATTTAGTCCAGGAAAGAAATTAGAAAGCGCAGTAAAGTAATCATAAAAGATTTCTCTCCAAAGAGAGGGGAAGTAAGTGGAGACTATTTTAAATCATAACAGTTAATCACTAACTTGAAGGGTTACATTGTAGTTGCAGGGCTTACGCCAGACCGATATTTTGTAGGGGCAATTCACGAATCGCCCTAAAATCGTATGGGCAGGGCTTGCTCCTGCCCATAGGTTTTAAAACGATTTTGGGCAGCCGCAAGGGCTGCCAATACTATTTTTAAATTCTTGGGCTCAGCATGCTGAGCCCCTACAAGTATTTTTCGCAGGCTAAAGCCTGCGGCTACCGTTATTTTATCAAAAAATTGTAGGGGCACGACATGTCGTGCCCAAAAGGGTTCTATCTGTAAGGGCGATTCACGAATCGCCCATTTTTTAAAGCAAATCGTGATTTTCCCTACAAATCGAGGCAATTCTTGAATTGCCCCTCCAATTTAAACCTTTAAACCCTTAGGGTTCAACATGCTGAGCCCCTACAATACAATTCAATAATAGAAAGCGAAGAAAGAAGAATGTGACAATTCAAAAAAGTAAAAAAGTGTGCCTGACCTTAGGAATAACACCTCTATACTATTTTAAATTACCTTTTAAATCCAGCGTTTCCTCTTTCCTTTTTATCTTTAAGTATATTTCCGAGTCTTTTCTCTTAAAGGTAAGTAGTATTTTTAAATCGGCTATCTTTTTTAATGGTTTCTTGTCTAACATCAAGAGTATATCGCCTGGTTTGAGGTTAAGCAAGTCAGCCAGGGAGCCTTTTTTGACCTCCCTTATAACCAAGCCCTCTTGAACCTCCTCCACTACCACTCCCAGCGTAGGACTTTTTTCGTACTCCATAGGACTTGGATTAAACCAGTAATCTGCAAGCACAGGAGATAAAATTTCTACTTCTCCTAAAACTATAGTTTTAAAATTAGAAAAATTTCTTTTCTTTAAGGCCCAGGGTATACCATACTTATCCTGAATATGTCCTTTACCCACTAAAACAATCATTTTCTTCTCTGGATTTTTTTTCAAAAAATTAACTATTTCTTCAGCCATAGCTTCATCTCTAAGAAGTTGGGCTTGATAAAAATACTCAAAATTGGTTCCATTATCAAAATTATGCAACAAAAAAACCTTTCTTAGGAATTCCCTATAACTTGGATTATTTAGATCCATTTCAGGCAAATATTTTTTATCCTCCTCTGAAAGATTGTTCAATCCACTCTTAAAAACCTTTTTTGTTATCTCTTGTGGAAGATCAAGGGCTAAGAGCTTTAATTTTTTCTCCTTGGCCAAAAGGAAAATATTTCTATAAAGCCTATAATCAAACTTCCACCTTTCATAATACTCAATTTTTTTTAACAACTCTTCTTCACTGATTTTCCCTAAGATAAAATCATCTAAGTATTTTTGAAAGGGTTTTTGCACCATTTCAAGTCCTATCACTACCTGTGGACCTACAAGGTGATAAAAATGTTTAATTATCTCAAGTTGAAAGAGGTGATGGGAATATTCATCATGATTTTCTCCAATGAGAATTACTTGAACAGGTAAAAGCTCTGGTAGAAAATTTTCCAAACTTTTTAAAGCTTGGGGTCTCATTCCATAAAATTTGGGTTTCTCCTTAATTTCAAGGATTATACCCTCTTTTGCAAAATTTTGCCTAATAAAAACCCATTCTCCTTTTTTAAAGTGAAATTCTTGAGCAGTCTTTAATTGTTCTCTCTTTGAGAGAATTTTTTTAAGATCCTGAGTAGAGGAAATTTTGATAAAGGCCAAAAAATGATCTTGTGACTGGGGATGCGGAAGAATTCTAAAATAAAAACCTTCCATAGGAAAGGGGAGATGAAAATTTTTAGGTAAAGTTTCCAGAAAAATTAGATTTTCCTTCGGTAAGGAATTAAGCTCCAGAGACTCAAATTTAAGTGAATAGCCCTTTTCCCTTAGGTTAGTGATCAAATCTCTATAAAGAGGTAGTGCCTCTTTTTTGGCAAGATAGATTAGACCTTTACTTGAAAAAAGTCTCTCCCAAGTAAAAGGGGATTCCTCAAAGGAGAGGCTACGATAGATTTTATATTCATCATCCAGAGTCACTCTGATGGGTTTGTGAGTAAAAAATAAATCAAAAAAATTTTCTTTATGATACAGATAGAGTTTTCTTTTAATCTTTTCTCCTTTTTCAGTTTCAACCACTATTTCAAGGGGAAGAGGTCTAAAAGACTTTTCCTGCAAAATTTTAACCCTTAAAAAAAATCTATTTTCATTCTCTAAAGGGGATACTTCAAATTCCGTAATTAAATCAACCTTTTGAAAGGTTTCAAAATCTGCCTTAAAGGAGGAATTGGCAAGTTTAGATAAATTTCCTATAAAAAGCTCCTCTGCGGAACCATTAAAAAGATATCTCTGCACATAGTTTTTTAAAAATTCCTCAAAGGCTTTTTCTCCTATATTCTCTATTTTTTCATAGAGATAAAAGAAAGCCTTGGCTTCTTCGCTATCTCTTAAGAGGAGTTTTTTTCTAAATTCTCTTTTTGTGGGTGAAAGAACATAGGAGGTTAAATAAGTTTTTAGACCCTCTAAAAGAAAGGATTGGTGAAGATTTAAACCATATTTAAGAGTTTGGCTGATCTGAGCTTCCAAAATTGGTTCATAACCCTCCTTTAAATTTAAAGGTAGCAAAGTAAGTAGAGGATAGCTTCTTTTTTCAAAAAAAGGCATAAAAAACATTTTTTTGAAGGGAAAAAGTACCTCAGGAAAGGGGTATTTGACGATTTCTTTTTGAAAATATCTTTCAAATTCCTTCCATTCTTGCTCGGAAGAGAGTTTTGGAAATAAAAATTCAAGTTCTCCCCCTGTAAAGGATAATTTTCTATGAATAAAAGAACCCCTAATCAAAGGAGGTGGTTTAAATAAAGGTTTTGTTATTTTATAGAGATTCTTTTCTTCATTTATGGCTTCTTTTTCTTCGTAAGGAATAAAAAGATTTAAACCCTTTTCATCTTTTACATTGAGCGTCATTTCCCAAAAGAAGGCATCTTTGGGATAGGGCAAAAAATCCTCCCAAATTTGAGGATAAATAGCATTACTGGCTTCTAAGTTGACTTCAAAGATAATTTCTAAGGTACTATTTTTTTGAGGATTGAAAATTCTAAAGGTATTTGTATCTGCGGAAGAAATTATTTTGAGAGGCTTAGAATCTAGTTCAATAGAGATAATCTTTAAATTCCCTTTATAAAACTCATATAAACCCTCTCTAAGCAACTCAAATTGAGCCTTCCCTTTAAGCAAATTTTTTTCAGCTACAACTTCAATTTGATATCTACTTGGAGTAGGATTAGCCAAAGCTAAAGCGGGAAGCAGCAAACATAAGAAAAGTAAAATCAACCTCTTCATCTCTTGGGATTTTTAAGTTTAGAGGTATAATTGGGTTTATTATACTCTACTCCAGATGATTGCCAAGATGGAGAGGAAAAGGGGATGAAAAAGGTAAAAGTCTTAGTGTTATGGGGATATGGAATTAATTGCGAAGAGGAGACGAAATTCGTATTTGAAAAGGTAGGAGCTTCTGCTGAAATAATCCATCTTTCAGAGATCTTGTTCGGAGAAAAAAGCTTGCTTAATTATCACATCTTATGTTTTCCTGGTGGTTTTTTAAATGGGGATCACTTAGGTTCGGCACAGGCTTGTGCCCATCGCTTTAGATATTTAAAAATCAAAGGTAAAATCCCTCTTTGGGAAGAATTCATAAAGTTTCTTGCACAAGGTGGCCTAATGCTTGGAATTTGTAATGGCTTTCAACTTTTAGTAAAAACTGGTCTTCTCCCTGGAGGGCCCTTTTTAGGACAAAGAAAGGTTACCCTTACCTATAATGATTCGGGAAAGTTTGAAGATAGATGGGTTC
This sequence comes from uncultured Caldimicrobium sp., assembly GCA_938091475.1. Classification (GTDB taxonomy): domain Bacteria; phylum Desulfobacterota; class Thermodesulfobacteria; order Thermodesulfobacteriales; family Thermodesulfobacteriaceae; genus Caldimicrobium. The sequence continues at coordinate 9,213 of CALLJI010000063.1, forward strand.
ATTTAAAGGTAAAGGCTAACACCCCTTGTGTATTTCTTCAAGGGCTTGAAGAGCTTTACTTACCTGTAAGACATGGCGAAGGGAAATTAGTGGCTGAAAATGAAGAGCTTTTAAAAGAATGGGAAACCAATGGTCAAATAGCTCTTCAATACATTGATCCTGAAACTAAGGCACCTACCCAAGTCTACCCTTATAATCCCAATGGTTCACAAAAAGCTGTAGCTGGTCTTTGTGATCCCACTGGAAGAATCTTTGGGCTTATGCCCCATCCAGAGGCCTTCAATGATGTCACCAATCACCCTCGTTGGACACGGCTAAAACTTTCCTATCCTCAAGGGCTCCTTCTCTTTGAAAATGGGGTTAATTGGGTGAAAAAAAATGTGCTTTAAACGCCTCTAATGGAGCGCGCTTCTCTTATTAAAGCCCTCAAAAGAGGCTTTTTTTTCTTAAGAAAAAAAAGGCTTCTACTTTTGCCACTTGGTCTTGCGGCTTTTCTGTCGCTTTTTTGGTTATCTCCTGAACTTTTGCTCTATCTACAAAAGAGATTTCAACAAAAATTTGTCTTTTTCACCCCTACAGAACCCCTTTTAGCCTTATTAAAATTCACTTTCACTCTCTTTATCATAATAACCTTTCCATTAGTGTATTTGGGAATCCTCTCTCTCATAGACTTTATGCTTTCTCTTAAAAAAAAATTCTTACTGCTTCTCTATCTTTTAGGATTAGTCTTTTTCTATTCAGGCATTGCCTTTGCTTATTTTATTACCTTACCTTATGGTATAAAATTTTTGATTTCCTTTAAGACAGAAAGTTTAGAGGCGGCTATCTCCCTATCCCACTTTGTGAATTTTTTTAGTTTTTTTCTTTTAGTCTCTGGATTTATCTTTGAATTGCCCTTATTCTTGTCTGTTCTAAGTCTAATTGGCATATTAAACCCTGTAAAACTTACCAAATATCGGAAAGAAATCTTTTTCTTTATTGTGTTATTCTCCGCTATTATAACACCTACTCCTGATGCTATTAATATGAGTTTTCTTGCCCTACCTCTTTATATTCTTTTTGAATTAGGTTTACTTTTGGGAAAACTCATCAAAAGATCTAATATTCTCTTGGAGGATAGCCTGAGAGAGCCTCAGCCATAGCAGCTGCTTTCTCAGGAGGCATAGCACTTAAAATGCTTGCTACTTGATTACTCTTTAACTGACTCAAAATCTTCACGGCCATCTCCCTATCCATATTGATAAGTTGTTGAGCCGCTTTAGAAGGGGTCATCTCAGAGTAGGCTTTAACCAAAAGTTTTACTCTCTCATCCTGAATAGCAGAAATCCTATTCAGTTTTTCCTCTACCTCCTGAGATAGTTGCATTAGAGCATTCATTTGTTCCTCTAATCTTTTTTCATAGAGCTTAAGTTCCCTTTCTCGGCTTTCAAGTTCCTTAGCCTTCAAAAGTATTTGCTCCTTTTCCAAATTAAGAAAATCAGAAACCTCAGAAGAACAAGTAAATGTGGCATTACTTTCCTTAGCTGAAAGAGAAGCGGTCTCTGAAATAAAGTAGAAGGAAGCCAAGATAAATTTAAATATCACTATGGGTAATAAAACTTTAAAAAGATTTTTTAATTTAAAAACCTTAAACAAGACCTCTCCCTTTTCTTAATAAGGTAAGTTCATCTAACTCTTTAATTGCCCTCTTAAACTCTTCCATATTAAACCTAAATAGCACTCTTTCTGTAAATCTCTCTACAAGTCTTTTTTCTCTATGAAATGATTGTAGCTCTTCTTTAAGTTTTTCTAAAACTTCCCTCTGCATCTCAACTTTATTATCGGCAATTTCTTTAAACTCTAAAAGGGCTTGTAAATAATTTAACCAAGCCTTACACTCCTCTCCATTAAAACTCCCCTTACTTTCCAAATACTCTGAGCTCTCTTTATATTCCTCTTCAATTAAGTTTTTTTCTTCAAGAAGTTTTTGTAAATTCGTTCTGGCATGATAGACTCTAACTTTGCAATTTTCTTCCTGGAGTTTTTTGTACCAGGAAAGCAGTTTAAGAAGTTTAATCTTCCTGTTCATTTCTTAATTTTTTAATATTTCTCTTAACTGATTGACTCCTTCTTCCAAGGAGCATCTTTCTTCTATCTCCTGCTTTAAAAAAGCCTTTATCTTAGGTACCACTTCTAAAGCTTTGTCAATCTCGGGATTTGATCCCTTTACATAGGCTCCGATATTGATTAAATCCTCTGCTTTTTTATAGGTAGCTAAAAGGCTTACGGCTTCTTGAGTGAGAAGAATTTGTTCCTTTGGTACTATATCCCTCATAACCCTGGAAATACTTGCCAAAATATCTATAGGTGGATAATGCCCTTCTTGAGCCAAGTCTCTTGAGAGAACAATATGCCCATCTACAATACTTCTCACTGCATCTGCAATTGGATCATTCATATCATCTCCTTCCACTAAAACTGTATAAATCCCTGTGATAGCTCCTGCTCCTATTTTAGGACCCACCCTTTCCAATAACCTTGGAAGCATAGCAAAAACAGAAGGGGTATAACCTCGTGCGGTCGGAGGCTCTCCACTGGCTAAGCCAATCTCCCTTCCAGCCATACAAAATCTGGTTAGGGAATCCATAAGTAATAAGACATTTTTTCCTTGATCTCTAAAGTACTCAGCCAAAGCTGTGGCATAATAGGCAGCTCTAATTCTCAGGGCTGGACTTTCATCTGAAGTAGAGACAACGACCACTGATCTCTTTAAACCCTCTTCTCCTAAATCCCTCTCTAT
>CALLJI010000064.1 GCA_938091475.1 uncultured Caldimicrobium sp.
TTTTTGTGGAGAAGAAGCGGTGATTGAGGGTACCTGAAATAAGGGGATGGTAAGGTGCCTTACCTGTGGAGGAAAAAGAGAAGCTAAAGCTTGCACGGAGGAAATAGAAAAATATAAAGAAGCCCTCTGGGAAGCTTTTCTAAAGGAATGGAGAGAGGAGGAGTAAGGAGATGGAAAATCTTTATGCCTTAGTCAAGAAGGGAAGGGATGCCAAAATTTTATTAATCGTGTTAGATGGGGTAGGGGATTTACCTGTTTTAGAGGGGAAAACCCCCTTAGAGTTAGCTAAAACTCCAAATTTAGACCAATTAGTCTGGCATTCTGCCACAGGATTGCACATCCCAGTAGATTATGGGATTACTCCAGGGAGTGGGCCAGGGCATCTTGGTTTATTCGGCTATGACCCAAGGAAGATTGAAATTGGCAGAGGTATATTGGAGGCTCTGGGTTTAGGTTTAGAAATTAGGGAGACAGATGTTGCAGTGAGGGGAAATTTTGCTACCGTTAAATATGAAGGTGAAACCCCTATTGTTATTGACAGAAGGGCGGGAAGAATTTCTACAGAGGAAAATAGAAGGCTTATAGAGCGAATTTCAGCGCAAATAAAGGAAATTGATGGGGTTCAAGTAATTTTGTGCTCTGGGAAGGAGCATCGCTTTTCCCTAATTTTGAGATTTCCCTATAAGCTCTCCAGCCTGGCAGAGAAGATTAATGATACGGATCCCCAAGCCCTTGGAGTCCCTCCGCTTACTCCCAAGGGAGAAAATGAGGAAGCAGAAAGGGTTGCCCAGATTGCACAAAAATTTATAGAAAGGGTAGGGGTTTTATTGAAGGAGGAGGCAAGGGCTAATTTTGTGCTTTTAAGGGGTTTTTCTGTGAAACCAGACCTTCCCACTTTTTACGAAAATTTTGCCTTACAAAGTTTATGTATAGCCGTTTATCCAATGTATAAAGGGCTTGCAAGACTTGTGGGGATGGATGTAGCCACCTTTGAGGGAGAGAGTATTTCTGCTGAAATAGAGGCTCTAAAGAGGGAGTGGGATAGGTATGACTTTTTCTTTATGCATATTAAAAAGACGGATTCCTACGGAGAGGATGGTAATTTTGAAGGCAAAGTAAAGGTGATTGAGGAATTTGATAGTCTTCTCCCAGAGATTTTGGAGCTAAAACCTGATGTCTTAGCTATTACTGGAGATCACTCAACTCCCTGTGTGATGAAGTCTCATTCTTGGCATCCAGTGCCAGTGCTCATCCATTCTCCCTATTGTTTAGGGAATATTTCTCGCCGTTTTACAGAGAGGGAATGCCTAAAGGGTGAGCTTGGTATTTTCCCAAGTTTTAAACTAATGCCCCTTCTCCTTGCTCATGCAAACAAACTCACCAAATTCGGCGCATAGCCTTTAGGAGCCTAAGAAAAATTTTTTAAAGCAATAGTTATAAACTTATCCTTTTAAAAGGTCAAAAACTCCATCAAAGTGGTTACTATTTTAAAATGTCACATTTAATTACTATTTTGGAATGTCACATATTAGAGGTGCGATATGCTTTACCAAAAAGGTTTTGTGTTGGTAGGGGCACGGCACCGCCGTGCCCAAGAGGATTGAAGGGTAGGGGCAATTCACGAATTGCCCCCGAATTTGTAGGGGCAGGGCTTGCCCCTGCCTAGGATTTTGTAGGGGCACGACATGTCGTGCCCAAATGGGTTTTATACGTAGGGGCGATTCACAAATCGCCCAAAAATTGTTGGGGTAATTCACGAATTGCCCTCAAATTTGTAGGGGCTGGGCTTGCCCCAGCCCGAAAAGGGTTTAATTGTAGGGGCACGGCACCGCCGTGCCCAAAATGGGGCAACCACAAGGGTTGCCCCTACGGGTTTTAATAATTCTTGGACACAGCAAGACGACCCTTACAAAATACAATTCAATAGAAGATAGCAAAGAAAGAAGAATGTGACAATTCAAAATAGTAATAAAGTGTGACTTGACATTAGGAATAACAAATTAAAATCTCACAAAGATATTGCTAAAATTATATCTAAAAAAAGAGCAGCTATACTTGCTACTGATACATTTATCAGGTAAATTTGATTTAACCTAAGGTGGTGAACATTGTTTAGCTTTGATTTGCTAAAGATAAGGTAATACATAAATTTTTAGAACTCAAAATAAGATTTATAGGCTCTAATTTTTAATCCTGTGGTTTATTAACAAGTTGTAATATTTTTGGAAAAATTCTGTATATAGGATACAAAAGATAATTCACTTCTATATCATTTTTTTTAAAAGATTTCAATACATTAAAATTTGCTATTATAATATTTTTCAAATTTTTGTTACTAAGGCCGCCTGTCCTCATCTTTACAAGGATTTTGGGAATATAGTATGTAGAAATTTTATATTTTTCCAAAAACCTTAGCATTAACTCGAAATCTGCTGATATTCTTATTGTTACATCAAACAAACCACATTTTTTATATACTTTTTGTTTGACAAAAAAAGTAGGGTGAGGTGGATGCCAACCTTGTCTGAAGCTACCTGGTACATACTTAGACGATTTCCAATATCTA
>CALLJI010000065.1 GCA_938091475.1 uncultured Caldimicrobium sp.
CAAAGCTTTTAATAGAAGACATGCTTAATGCAATTGAAAAGATAGAAAGATATCCCCAAAACATAAAATCAGTTGAGCAGTTTATGGAAAATGATATTATTTCGGATGGAGTAATTAGAAATTTAGAAATCATCGGAGAAACGGCAAGGAGTCTTCCGATAGAAATATATCAAAAATATTCAGATATTTCTTGGAAAGTCATTAAAGACCAAATTTTTCCATTAAAGGAGAAGTTAAAAATAATTTGGGAGGAGATAAAATGATAAAATTCCGCTGGGAAACAGAATTTAAGGAGACAGAAATTGGAGAGATACCGAAAGATTGGGAGGTGAAAAGATTGGGTGGAGAGGAATTTAAAATTATACCTTCGGGAATAGATAAATTTGAAGGATTTAAAGAATACCTTTCTACTTCATCTGTGCAGGATAATGAAATTGTAGAAATAGAAGAATTGATAACTTATGAAAAAAGACCATCAAGAGCCAATATGCAGCCAATAGAAAATAGTGTTTGGTTCGCAAGAATGATAAATTCACCTAAATTTCTTTTAGCAAACGAAGATCTAATAAAACATAAAATATTGTCTACGGGTTTTATTGGTATAAAGGCAAAATATGCAGATTCCGCACGTTATCTTTTTTTCTATGTGAGAACCAAAGAATTTCAGGAATTAAAGGATAATTATGTAACAGGTGCTGTTCAGGAAAGTTTAACAAACGAAATGGCGTCTCAACTGTACGTTCCCTATCCCCCTCTCCCTGAACAATCTTGCATTGCTACAATTTTATCCTATTTTGATGATTTGATAGAAAACAAGAAAAGGCAGAATGAGATTTTAGAAAAAACGGCAATGGCAATTTTTAAGAACTGGTTCGTTGACTTTGAGCCATTTAAGGATGGCGAATTTGTGGATAGCGAATTGGGAAAGATCCCGAGGGGGTGGGAGGTTAAAAGAATTGGAGAAGTAGCAGATATAAGAAACGGTTTATCTTATAGTGGAAAAGAAAAATTTTCTGAACCTATGGAGGGAAGTTTTATTTTTATTACTTTAAACAATATTATGAGAGGTGGTGGTTTTAAAACAGAGTATAGTTGGCTGAAGAGTTCACGAATAAGAAACCAACAATTTTTATCTGAAGGAGATTTAATTATGGCAAATACTGATATGACACAAGATGCAAAAGTAATAGGAAGTCCAGCTATCGTAATTTTCCCATCGAGCTATAATAATAAAGGTGTCTTCTCGCATCATATAACAAAATTAACTCCAAAGGGTGAGAATGTGAAATTATTCTTATACCTTTTTCTAAAAACAACTCAAGATGAAAATACTACATTTTCTACTGGAACCAATGTCTTAGGTCTAGACATTAAAAATTTTAAACAAAATAAAATTGTGATCTTCCCTCCCCCTCCCATTCTCCAAAAATTTCACTCCCTCGTTGAACCATTATTTCAAAAAATCATAAACAATCAAAAACAAATTATGGTTTTAAGGAAAATAAGAGATACCCTTTTGCCTTTACTTGTCTTTGGAAAATTAAGAGTGGAGGAAATATAAAATGATAGCTGAACTTACTGAAGAATATATGGTTGAACAATTAGCTATAAATTGTCTTAAAAATTTAGGTTATACCTACATTCACGGCTCTGAACTATCACCCGAAAATGGAGAAAGGGAGTCTTACAGACAGGTAATTTTAAAGAAAAGATTTATTGAAGCAATAAAGAAAATTAATCCATCTCTAACTGATAATCTCGCAGAGCAGGTTTATAAGAAAGTCACAGAGCTTGACCATCCAGACTTTACTATGAAGAGCAAGATGTTTTATGAAATGCTTGTGCAGGGAGTTAAAGTCACAACTCGTATTGAAGGGCAAGAAAGAACTATTTTAGTTAGATTAATTGATTATGAAAATGTTGATAATAATGATTTTCTTGTATCCAATCAATTTACTGTGGAGTATCAATATCAAAATGGATTACATAGGAGACCAGATCTTGTAGTTTTTATAAATGGTATACCCCTTGCCGTTTTTGAATTCAAAAATTTTAATGCCAATGAAACCGCAAAAGATGCCTTTTATGACCATAAAGCGAAGATGTATGATATTCCTCAGTTATATGTATATGCTCAGATTTTGGTTGTAAGCGATGGTATTGAAACAAAATATGGCTCAACACATAGTGACTGGGATAAATATTTTGTCTGTGAAGGAATCACAACAGATGATGACATAGAGGTTAGAGAGCTTGAAGGATTTTTAGAAAGTGGATATAGGCACAAGATTTATTTACTAAAGGGAACAGAGAAAGTAATACCAAGTCTTGAAGTTTTGTTAAAAGGTCTCTTTTGTAAAGTGCATTTTATAGAATATTTGCAGGATTTTATTTTATACGAAAAATCAGGTGAAAGTTTTGTGAAAAAAATAGCGATGTATCACCAATTTTATGCAGTGCGGGAGGCAGTAAGACGAACAATAAAATGTGTATTAGAAGTAAAAAAACCTGAGGAGAAAAGAATAGGGGTCATTTGGCATGCCCAAGGAAGCGGAAAATCACTCACTATGCTTTTTTATGCAAGAAAAGTTCTAAAGGTTAGAGAACTTCAAAACCCTTTACTTATCTTTATTACCGACAGAAGAGACCTTGATGAACAGCTCTATGATGTGTTTTCAAATATTATTTCAGTTGTTAAGCGCGCAGAAAGTATTAAAGACTTGCAAGAAACCATAAAATACTCAGCTGGAGGTATCATCTTTACAACCATACAAAAATTTGGGACAAGAAACGCAGAAGAATATCCCCTTTTAACCGAAAGAAGTAACATAATTGTCATTGCAGATGAAGCACATAGAAGTCAATATAGAGAGCTTGCTCAAAATTTGAGAAGGGCAATTCCTAATGCATCTTTTATGGGCTTTACAGCTACTCCCATAGAACTGCAGGATAGAGACACATATCTGGTTTTTGGCGAGCCAATAAGTATTTATTCTATGGAGAAAGCAAGAAGAGATGGAGTAGTGGTGCCCATTTACTATGAAGGAAGATTAGCGGAACTGCATCTTACAAACGAATTCATAGATGAGGAATTTGATGAAATTTCAGAACCTTTAGATCCAGAGGTCAAAGAAAATTTAAAAAGAAGATTCGCACGATTGGAAAATCTAATACTTGCAGAGGTTAGGCTTCAAAAAATAGCAAAGGATATTGTAGAACATTTTAATAAACGGGTTCAAGAATTCAAGGGTAAAGCAATGGTTGTAACAATAAGCAGAAAAGTAGCAGTCAAACTATATGAGGAAATAATAAAGCTACCCAATGCTCCCTCTGTGGCAGTTGTAATTTCAGGTAATAAATCCAGAGATCCTGTAGAGTTTCACCCCCACATTAGAGATAGATATGAATTAGATAGACTTGCCATAGATTTTAAACATCCAGATAGAGATCCTCAAATGGTTATTGCTGTGGATATGTGGCTCACTGGTTTTGATGTGCCCTGTTTACATACGATGTATTTTGATAAGCCTATGAAAAATCATACTTTATTCCAAGCCATAGCAAGAGTTAATAGAGTTTTTAAAGACAAACCAGGTGGTTTAATAGTAGATTATATAGGTATTGCTGACAATTTAAGAAAATCCCTCGCTCTCTACACGCCTGAAACTATAAAAAATATTTTAGTAGAGATTGGAGAAGTTTTAAATCAATTAAAGGAAAAATACGATATAGTTAGCACACTTTTTTATGGTCTTAATTATCGAAACTGGGAAAAGCTCTCTACCGAAGCTCTTTCAGAACTAACTATTAAGGCTTACGAAATGGTTTGTAAAGATGAGGAAACTAAAAAGAAATTTTTGAAAAACTTTCTTGCTTTAAAAAAGCTTTATGCACTTGCAAGTCCTCACCCAGAGGCTTACAAAATAAAAAATGATTTAAGATTTTTTGAGATGATTAAAAAAATGCTTGTCAAATACTCCACTGCAAAATTCAAAGACTTATCTCGCGATTTGGAATATGAAATAAACTATCTGATTTCAAAGAGTATATCCGCTGAAGAACCAATTGATATTTTTACTCTAAGAGGGAAAGAAAAAGCTGACATTTCTATCTTTGATGATAAATTCCTTTCAGAACTTAAGAATATGGAATACAAGAATTATGCTATAGAAGTCCTAACAAAGATAATAAAAGATGAACTTGTTATAAGAATGAGAAATAATCCTTTGAGATTTTGTTCTTTATACGAAATGCTTTTGAAGGTCATAGATAAATATAACAAAAAATTGCTAAATACAACCGAGACCTTAGAAAAATTAATAGAAATTGCCAAAGAAATCAGACGAAAGATAGAAGAGGGTATGAGGCTAAATTTAACTGAAGAAGAGCTTGCCTTTTATGATTTTCTTTTATCTAAACAGAATTTTTCCAAATTTAATAAAGAACCTATTGAAGTGGCAAAGGATATCAAAAATATCTATGACAGCTATATATCTATTCCAGACTGGACTAAAAAAGAAAGCGTAAAAGCAAAATTTAAAACAAAAGTAACCGATTATTTTCTAAAAGACCTAAAAGTTGATGACCCCGACAAATTAAAATCACTTTACGAGGAAATTAAATTGCTCTCAGCAGATATTGTAAACTATGCAGAAAGTCTATGTAAAGCCGCATAGCTCAGTTTGTGATTCTTATCCTATATAAAATATCATAGTTTAAAATATCATAATAGTTTATTTTGACTCATCACCTAAGGGAGTTGTCCTGTCCTTGTCAAAAAATTTAATCGTAAGGGTAGAGCACCTCCATGCTTAGAAGGGTTATACTTCGTAGGACAATTCGGGAATTGCCCAAAATCCGTAGGGGCAGGGCTTGCCCCTGCCCAGAGGGTTTTTAAAACGATTTTGGGCACCCGCAAGGGCTGCCACTACATTTTTAATTCGTGGGCACAGCATGCTGTACTCCTACATTTTTTGTATTATTCACAGAATTTTTAAAATTGTAGGGGCACGACATGTCGTGCCCAATGGTTTTTTGGTAGTAGCAATTCACGAATTGCCCCACAAAAATTGTAGGGGCACGGCACCGCCGTGCCCAAAAGGTTTAAATTGTAAGGCAGGGCTTGTCCCTGCCCAAAAGGATTTAAATTGTTGGGACATCTCAATAGTTGACCTAAAAGGATTTCAAAATACCGTAGGGTCTTCTTTTGCCGTGCTACAACAAAATTTTAACTCTCTTTCGGATGCATAGGAATATCTATAGATTTTTATATGCCCTTTGGTAAAATAGAGGTATGAAAAACAAAGAAGTTGCTGAAATTCTGAGAAAAACAGCCCAACTTTTAGAAATAAAGGGGGATAATCCCTATAGAATAAGGGCCTATGAAAGAGCAGCTCAGACGATTGAGGCTTTAACCAAGGATGTGGAAGAATTAGC
>CALLJI010000066.1 GCA_938091475.1 uncultured Caldimicrobium sp.
AAAGATGCCATAAATGAAGCTTTAAGAGATTGGGTGACAAATGTTAAAGACACCTTTTATGTGATTGGCTCTGTAGTTGGGCCTCATCCCTACCCCAAAATAGTCAGAGATTTTCAAAGCATTATTGGCAAAGAAGTTCACAAGCAACTTATAAAAAAGGAAGGACGGCTACCGGATTACATTATTGCTTGTGTAGGTGGTGGATCAAATGCTATGGGAATCTTTTACCCTTTTGCTAAATACCCACAAGTCAAATTAATCGGCGTTGAAGCAGCAGGGCATGGCTTAGACTCGGATAAACACTCAGCTACCCTAACTGCTGGTTCACCGGGAGTTTTGCACGGTATGCTAACCTATCTTTTACAAGATAAGGTTGGGCAAATCAAAGGAGCACATTCTATCGCTCCAGGCCTTGATTATCCGGGAGTTGGGCCTGAACATGCTTTTTTTAAAGAGTCAGGCAGAGCTGAATATGTAGCTATAGGAGACGGAGAGGCCCTTGAAGCTTTTCAAAAACTTTCTGAAATAGAGGGTGTTATACCTGCCTTAGAGTCTTCACACGCCATAGCCTACCTTTTAAAAGAAGCAAAGAATCTCCCAGCTGGCAGTATAGTGGTGTTAAATTTGTCAGGCCGAGGAGATAAAGATGTAGCTCAGGTAAAAGAATATTTAGAAACGGGTAAACTTCCCTAATCCTATGATAGGCAAAAAACTTATAGAAAAAGCCTTTAATAACTTCAAAAGGGAAAATAAAATTGCTCTTATCCCGTATATAACAGCCTTTGATCCTAATAAAGAAGCCACCTTGGATTTTCTCAAAAATTTAGCCTCAGCCGAGCCTCTCTGTATAGAACTTGGATTTCCCTTTTCTGACCCCGTAGCAGACGGACCGACCATTCAAAAGGCTATGGTGAGAGCCTTAAAAAATCGTCCTACCTTTGAAGATTATCTGGAAATTGTATCAAAATTTAAGGAGCACTTCCCAGACACACCTATAGTGTGTATGACTTACTATAATATTCTTTATAGATATGGTTTAGAAAAGTGTGTAGAAAGCGCTGTAGAGGCAAAACTTGATGGATTTATTGTACCTGATTTACCTATGGAAGAGGCAACACCCTGGATCAAAATAACAAAAAAAACACCCCTTGCCACCATCTTTCTCGCAGCTCCTACTTCCTCTGACGAGCGCATTAAAAGGTTAGCTAAGCTAACTCAGGGCTTTCTTTATTATATATCCCTTACCGGTATTACTGGGGCAAGAGATAAGTTGCCAGCTGAACTTAAGGATCGCTTAATTTCTCTAAAATCACTTACCAAAAAACCTATAGCGGTAGGTTTCGGCATTTCTAAACCAGAGCATATAAATCTTTTGAAATCTTATGCGGATGCCTTTGTAGTGGGCAGTGCCTTAGTGAATATTATAGAAAAGAAAAAAAATAGGGCTGGAAAAGAGCTATATCAATTTTTAAAAGCACTCAAAAATGAAAATCCTTAATGTAAAGACCAAACCTCCCTATCAAATTCTCATAGGTGAAAATATCTTACCAATTCTTACAGAAGACCTTTCTACTAACCAAAAGCACGGAAAAATTGCCATAATTTCAGATAGCAAAGTTGAGAAGCTTTATGGCGAGAAGATTTTAGAGATCCTTTTAGAAAAAGGTTTAAAGGCTGAAATATTTTCTTTCCCCGAGGGTGAAGAGTCCAAGAATATAAACACTGTAGTAGAATTAGCAAGATCTATGCTTCAAAGGGGATACGATAGAAAAGATTTAATAGTAGCCTTAGGGGGTGGGGTAGTAGGAGACATTGCAGGTTTTTTGGCAAGTATCTATTTAAGGGGTATCCCCTATGTACAAGTTCCTACTACACTTTTATCTCAGGTAGACTCATCCGTAGGAGGAAAGACTGGAGTTGATCTGCCAGAGGGAAAAAACCTATTAGGAACCTTTTATCAACCTACCAAGGTTTATATAGATGTAAAATTTTTAAATTCTTTACCTTTAATTGAACTTAAAAATGGGTTGGCAGAGGTAATAAAATACGGTTGTATTTTAAAAAGAGGCCTTTTCAATTTTCTAAAAAAACTTGGAAAGGAGATTTATAAGCTTAATTCTGCCCATTTTGAATATATAATTTTTCAAAGCGTAGCTACTAAGGCAAAAATTGTAACCTTAGATGAGAAAGAAGCAGGGCTTAGGCGAGTATTAAATTTTGGACATACCCTTGGTCATGCCCTTGAGGCTATAAGCAATTATAAAGTTCCCCATGGAATGGCTGTGGCAGTGGGTATGTTAATTGAGGCCAAATTGTCTGAAATTTTAAGAGTAAATGAGGAACCCCTCTACAAACCTATAAAAAATCTACTTCAATCTCTGGAAATACCTTGGAGAATAAGTCAATTAGACTTAAAACTTGAATCGGAGCAATTACTCTCCCTGATCTCAAAGGATAAAAAGGTGTGGAAGGGCCTATTAACTATAGTGCTCCTTAAAAGAATAGGGAAATATCACTTTTTAGAGAACCCACCTACGGAAGCTTTACTTGAGGCCATAGATTTTTGTTACTAAAGGGATAAGTTATGGCAGAGGATCTTATAAAAAATCTTTTTCAAAAGATAAAAGGAAATCCCTTTTACAAGGTTTCAGCTTCAGGCAATGATTTTATTGTTTATCTTAATTTTGACGGCAAAATTAGTTTAGAAGAAGGACAGGTTTTAGCTCAAAGACTTTGCAGACCTAAATTTAGTGTTTTTGCAGATGGTTTTATAATGATAGAAAAGCCGGCTCACCCTCAAGCAATGTTTTCTTGGAAATTTTATAATTCTGATGGATCCATTGCGGAAATGTGTGGAAATGGAGCAAGATCAGTGGCAAGACTTTTGTATGAACTTTCTTTGGTGAAAGAACCCTTTTATTTAGAAACTCTAGCAGGTATAATCTATGCAGAAGTGAATGGAAAACGAGTAAAGGTATCTCTAGGTAAACCTTCAAATCTAAAGTTAGACATAACTCTCCGCACAGACTATGATTGGGTTATGGGACATTTTGTAAATACAGGAGTCCCCCATATAGTTTTATTTTGGGAAGATATAGAATCAGCCCCTGTTGAGAAGATAGGGCCAAAAATTCGATATCATGAACTTTTTAAGCCTGCAGGAACTAATGTAAATTTTATAGAATTAATAAACACTGATGGAGAGAAATATCTCAAAATAAGAACATACGAAAGAGGTGTAGAAGGCGAAACCTTAGCCTGCGGCACCGGTGCAGCAGCTTCAGCTTATATAGCTTATAAGTTGGGTTTAATAAAACCTCCTGTTAAATTATATACAAAGGGTGGGGAAATTTTAAGTGTGGATATTACCCCTCAGGAGGAAGTGGTATATTTAGAGGGAGATACAGGTTTCCTTTTCCAATTTTACATATATGAAGACGCACTCTATTAGTAAACCTGCTAGGAGGAGGTTTATATGGAAGTTAAAGAGAAATTACAAGGATCAATAGTAGCTTTAGTCACTCCTTTTAAGGATGGGAAAATTGATGAAGAATCTTTTAGAAATCTCATAAGATGGCATTTAAAGGAAGGTACCCATGGCCTTCTTGTGTCAGGCACAACGGGTGAAGCAGCTACTTTAACCAAAGAGGAAAAGAAGCGCCTTTTTGAAATCGCTATGGAAGAAGCCTATGGGAAAGTTCCCCTCATAGCTGGTACAGGAACAAATGATACCCAGAAAACTTTAGAATTATCCCTAATGGCTAAAGAAGTGGGAATGGATGCACTCTTGATTGTTACTCCCTACTACAACAAACCTACACAAAAAGGCTTGTATGAGCATTACAAATGGTTAGCTGAAAAGGTTCAAATGCCTATTATTTTGTATAATGTGCCAGGAAGAACTGCTGTTAATTTATTGCCTGAAACTACCGCTCAACTTTCAGAAATTGACTATATTGTAGCGATAAAAGAGGCCTGTGGAGATTTGAGGCAAATTAGTGAACTCAAACTTAAATGTAGAGAAGACTTTATTATTTTATCAGGGGATGATTTTACTGCTTTTCCCACCATGGCTCTGGGTGGGCGTGGAGTAATATCTGTGGCAGCAAATATAGTTCCAAGAGAAATGGCTGAGCTTATGGAAACAGCATTACATGGAAATTATAAAAGAGCTTTAGATCTTCATTTATATCTGTACCCAATTTTTAAGATATTATTTATTGAAACAAATCCTGTTCCTGCAAAGGAGGCGCTTTATCTAATGGGCTTAATAAATAGTGCTGAGGTTAGGCTTCCTTTAACTAATTTATCAGAAAATTCCTCTAAACAATTAAAAGAAGTGCTTAAAAGTTACAAGCTAATTTGATGTTCCACGTGGAACATTGTGAAGGATAGAGTTCAGCTTCTACAGGTTTTGAAAGATAGTTTATATTTCAAAGGTCTTTCTGAAAATGTAATAACAGAAATTTCTCAGATTGCTGTAGTAAAAAGTTTTGCAAAGGGACAAGAGATCTTTGGGGAGGGGGATAAGGCCTTAGGTTTCTATCTGATATTAGAGGGTTTAGTAAAAATTTACAAACTCTCCTCAAAGGGCAAAGAGCAGATTATACATATTTTAGGAGTGGGGGATATTTTTGCTGAAATTGTCCTTGCCGGTATAGAAAGATACCCAGCCTATGCCCAAGCTCTTACGAAGTGTAAGGTAGCTTTTTTTGAGAGATTAAGTTTTTTAAAATTAATACAAAACAAACCAGAGCTTGCCCTAAGTATAATTGGTCTCTTTGCTTTAAAATTAAGAAGTTTGCTTAAAAGTATAGATACCCTAACTCTTAAAGAGGCACGAGAGCGGCTTATAACTTATTTATGGGAATTATCGGATGAGGGTAAGAAGGAAAGTTTTAGTTTAGAAGTAAATAAATCGCATCTGGCTCTTTTATTAGGTATTACTCCGGAGACTCTCTCAAGGTTATTTCAAAAATTTAAAGAGGAAGGGCTATTAGAAATTAAACAAAGAAGAATTAGACTATTAAATTTACCTCAATGGAGGTCATTACTTCAACAATTTTAAGATATTAGTAGAGTTTGAAAAAAGTTTACTTTTAATTAGTGTAGACCTATGAACAAAGCAAAAATAATTTTAGGCGATAGTAGATATATGAAGGAATTGAAAGATGGTGAAGTTGATTTAATCATAACTTCTCCCCCCTACTGGCATATTAAGGATTATGGCGTTTTTAAACAAATTGGTTATGGTCAAACGCTTCATACATACTTACAAGATCTATACCTTGTGTGGAAAGAATGCTTCAGAGTTCTTCGTAGTGGAGGTAGGATGTGTATAAATGTAGGGGACCAATTTTCAAGAGCTATCATCTATGGAAGATATAAGGTTATTCCTATCCATGCTGAGATAATTGCACAGTGTGAGGACATAGGTTTTGACTATATGGGGGCTATCATATGGCAGAAAAAAACCACTATGAATACAACAGGTGGGGCTAATGTGATGGGATCATATCCATTTCCACCAAATGGAATAGTGGAGATTGATTATGAATTCATACTCATTTTTAAAAAACCTGGAAAAATTAAAAAAGTGAGTAAGACAATAAAGGAAATATCAAAGCTTACAAAGGAAGAATGGAAAGAATATTTTTCTGGGCATTGGCGGTTTTCAGGAGCAAAGCAAATCGGTCATGAGGCTATGTTTCCAGATGAATTGCCCAAGAGATTGATAAAAATGTTTTCTTTTGTAGGTGATACGATATTAGATCCATTTCTGGGGAGTGGAACAACTTTGAAGGTTGCCCTTGAATTAAATAGAAATGCTATTGGATATGAAATAAACAAAAATTTTTTACCAATTATAAAAGAAAAAATAGGATTAGAAGGAAAAATTTTTAGAAATTTAGATAAAGTTGAAATTATTGAACGAGAGGAGGAAGAGATTATACTTCCACCAATAAATTACATACCAAGAATTAAAGATGCAAAACCCCAAATTGATCCACAGAAATTTAATTTCAAAAGTGATAGACTTTTTAAGGTTATCAAAATTATAAACGAAGAAGTCATAAGGGTAGACACAGGTTTAGATGTAAAGTTTCTAGGAATAATAGTGAAGAAAAAAGAAGAGACACTTCAATATCTCCATCAATTTATTCTTGGTAGAGATATTTTTTTTAAATTTACTTCGAATGAGCTAATGGATAACACAGTTACGGCATATGTATATTTGAAAAATAAAATTTTTGTAAATTCTTATCTAATAAAATCTGGCTTAGCTATACCAGATTTTTCAATAGATCACAAGTATAAAGAAAAATTTATTAAACTCTGGGAGGTTGTAAAAAGTGGCAAAGGAGTGGATACTAAACATAGCTACTAATAGATGGGGACTAAATAAAAAAGAATCGGTTGGTCCCGTGGCACTATGGATCCGTGAATGTTCACCAAAAACATTGGAAGAATGGAAAGATTGTTATTACGAAAAACTCACAAATATGTTGAAGATGAAAGGTATTAATTTAACCCCTAGCGAATATCTTGAAGGTTTGGGACATAAGCTCTATGTTAAAATAACAGAGGTAATTCGATCTGAGATAAATGAAGTTACTATAGAAGATTGTATTGAATATATAAAAAAGTTAGTAATAAATAGAACCTTCGAAGGTCATAAAACAGAGGTTGAGACTATATATAAGCAACTTGAAAAATCTCTTGGTGTTATGATAAAACCTGCTCCAGATGATTGGGATAGACTGTATAATGTAGATTTTTATATCCAAATTGGAAATAAATACATAGGCTTACAAATTAAGCCTATAAGTTATAGACAGACACCTGAGGTTCATAAATGGAAAGAGTGGCTTGGGAAAACTCATGAAAAGTTTGAAAAGGATAAGGGGGAAAGGTTTTTGTTGTCTTTTCGATTGAAGAAGGAGACAAGAAAAGAATATATAACAGTGAAGTAATTGAAGAAATACAGAAAGAGATAACAAGGCTTAAGCAATTAGATGATAATTAAATTAGTGTTTTTCTACTAATTTCGTTTACGGATTCTTAAAATGTAGATGTCATTTTGAGCTATTAAAAGCGTTAAACCTGTGAATAATAGGAAAAAAATGAAGCAAATGAAATTTATTGTTTGCGTGGTTGATAGAAAGCAGGTTTATTTTCGCGGGAGGTTTAAAATAGATTCGGAAATTTTAAAAGAAAAGGATGTTGAGAAAAGCTTGAATTTGTTCATAGAAGTAGGCAAAAAATTTATATGTAAACATCTAAAGGATAAAATGTATCCTCATCAAATCCATTTGGCCAATATTGATTTAAGTTTTGAAGATATCTTATTATTTGAATACCGTATTGAAGATAAGTTTATAAAGGTACTTTTTAAAAGAGTTAGTCCGCTCGGTTATGCCTTAGCAAGATTCTTTGCCTTTGTGTAAACTCAAATTTGATAAAGCCCAGATACAGTAATTGTTATCTTCAAAAGGCTTGTCATAGTAAGCTATGAAAAATTCTTCAAGGTTCCAAATGGTATTTAGTTTTATTAAAATTTATTTTGTTCAATTTTAAAAATTTACTTTATTAAAATTATAGCGAGAATTTATAAGGGAGGTGAGATTTATGGGTGAGAAGGGTATTACAAGGAGGGAATTTATAAAACTTGGATCTATAAGCCTTTTATCCACTCTTTTTCCATGTGATGTTTTAGAGGCACTGGATGTGCGCGAAGTGCCAAGGTCCCGGGGCAAGGGATTAATTTTTGTAGTAGGGGATGGAATGCCCCTTGGTGTAATAAGAGCTATGCATGAGGTGGTGACAAGAAC
>CALLJI010000067.1 GCA_938091475.1 uncultured Caldimicrobium sp.
GTCCGTAAATGCCCCAGTTGTAAAAAACCTATTCCAAATCCTCGCATGGATTTTGGTTGCGCCGCTTACTGTAAATATGCAGAAATATGTTTGGGAGAACTTCCACCAGAACTAATCAGAGAAAAGGCAAATCTACTTAAAACGCGCTTGCTAACCCTTTTAGAAAATCTTTTAGATACGAAAACTTTTAAGGAATTAGAGAGGGAGGCAGCCCTCTTAGAAGAAAAATTAAAAGAAAAAGAACGCTCCCTTGGCTCTTTGCTTCTGACTTTTTATTTTTATTTCCTTAGCCCAGAACAAAGAGAGGAAGTACTAAAGAAGTTAAATCTCCCTGAGACTCTGTGGGAGGAGATAAAAATAGCTCTTCGAAAATTACCTTTAGGACTAACTCTAAAGGAACTAAGAGAAATATTTTTAGAGAAACCATTGGATTAAAGGAGGGATGAAAATGGCTAAAGTTTTAAGGAAAATTATAGAAATTGATGAAGAGCTTTGTAATGGATGTGGGAAATGTGTGCTTGCCTGTCAGGAGGGGGCTTTAGCGATAATAGATGGTAAAGCTAAGCTTATAAGTGAAATTTTATGTGACGGTCTTGGAGCCTGTATTGGAGAATGTCCAACAGGGGCTTTAAAAATTATTGAAAGAGAAGCAGAGGAGTTTAGTGAAGAAGCTGTAAAGGAGCATCTGAATCATTTTAGAGCAAAAGAGACCAGTGAAGCCTTTTCCTCTCTTGCCTGCGGTTGCCCTTCACATCAGTTACAAGAATTGACTCCCTTTGAAAAAGAGAGTGAAACTTATTCAATTCCATCTGCACTCTCCCACTGGCCTATTCAAATCAGATTAATTCCAGCTTCTGCACCTTTTCTCGAAGAGGCAGAACTTCTTGTTTGTGCTGATTGTGTAGGAGTTGCCTATCCCCAGCTACATCAAAAGCTTTTACCTGGGAAAAAAATAATGTTAGGATGCCCTAAGTTTGACCCCGTTGATTTATATATAGAAAAATTTTCCGAAATTTTAGAAAAAAGAAAACTAAAAAGTATAGAAATAGCCATTATGGAGGTTCCTTGTTGTAAAGGTTTAGTATATATTCTCTTAGAAGCAAGAAAACTTGCTAAAAAAGAAATACCTATTAAAGTTTATACGATAAGTGTTAGGGGAGAAATTTTAAAGGAGGAAATAGTCTAACCTATGGACTGGAAAAAAGAAGCAGAGGCACTTCTTGAGAAGATGTCACAAGCAGAAAAAGGATACGAGGTTAAAGGATGTTTTGGACTTAATAAATGTCCTAATGCCCTAACCTCTTCCTCAACCCTTTTAACTACTATAGAGGAAATTTTAGAAAATGAAAAACTTACTGAATTTTTGAAATCAAAAGTAAAAGGACCCCTTAGGGCGCATCACAAATTTAGAGTATATCTCTCCGAATGTCCAAATGCCTGTTCTCAAATTCATATTGCAGATTTTGCTATGCATGGAGTGGTAAGAGTAGAAGTTCATCCCAAGGAATGTTCTTTTTGCGGATCCTGCCTTGAAGTCTGTGAGGAGGAAGCGATTGAATTATTAGATTTTGGACCGAACATTCAGGAAGAGAAATGTGTAGGTTGTGGAGCCTGTGTAAAAATCTGCCCCGAAGGGGCTTTAGCAAGTCACGAGGTTTATTATAAAATTTATTTAGGAGGTAAGTTAGGGCGTCATCCTCGTTTGGCCTCTTTTTACACTCTGGCTAAAGAAGATGAAGCCCTAAATATCTTGAAAAAAGTATTAACTTTATACAAGGCTAAAAATGAAAAAGGTGAACGCTTAGGAGCTATAATTGAAAAATTGGGTTGGGAAAATTTTAAAAAATTACTTCAGGGATAGCGGTATGGTTAATCTTTAAGTCCTCATCTTTGGTAGACTTTTTATTCAAATAATCCTGAAAATATTCTAAAACCTCTCCGTTTAGAACCCTTTTTGCTCCAGCGTAACGTTTCTTAAAATATGGGTCATCCAGAGAGTCTATAGAAATTCTTTTTCTTGAAGATGAGATATGAATAAATCTATTATCTCCCAAATAAATACCAACATGAGAAATTCTATTTCCATTGGTTCTGAAGAAAACCAAATCTCCTGGTATAAGCTCATTCATCTCTACATAGGTTCCTATTTGAAATTGTTGGGCTGAACTGCGAGGTAGTTTTATCCCCAGTTCTTCATAGACCAATTTTACAAAGGCGGAACAATCTAAATAGCCACTCCCTTCTCCTCCTAATCTATAGCGAGAGTCCGCTAAATTCTTAGAAAGGTCAATAAATTTCTGGCTAAGTGCCACTTTATCTTCCTTTGAGAGCATAGAGGGGGTTAAGATTTTATTTTTTACAATAATATTTTTTTCAAATTTTTCTTTAAGATTTTCCTCTTTGCTTTGGAAGGATTGTTTTGGGCTTTCAAGCACAAAGGGTTTTTCTGGAAGCTGGGCTGTAGAGGGAATTTTTAGCTTTTGTCCTACTGAAATAATATTATTCTCAAGGTGGTTAATTCTTTTAAGTTCTTCTAAAGGCACATTATACATAAGAGAGATTCTATAGAGCGTTTCTCCCTCCTTAACAATATGGTAGTTTCTCTCCTCTTGCCTTTGAGGAGAAGTATCTATAGGTGCTAAAATTTTCACATACAATTTCTGCCCTGGTCTTAGGTTCTTATCCCTTAGTTGGTTAATCTTCTCTAACTCCTCTGCCGAAATTCCATATTTTTGGGCAATCTTTTTTAAGGTGTCCCCTTTTTTGACGGTATATGTAATTACTACAGATTCCAAAGATTCACCCCTTTTGGGTGAAGAGAAGGGGTCTTCCTTGGGTAAGGATTGACTATCTTCCTTAAGAGGTATCTTTAATTCCATACCTACCTTTAACTTTCTCTCTGAGATTCCATTTAAGTTTTTTATGGCTTCAACAGAGGTATTATACTTCTTTGCAAGGCTAAAGATGGTATCCCCAACAGACACTTTATGAATGAGAAAGTTTACTTCTCTTTTGTTTGCTTGAGCTTTTTGGTTTTCTTGGGGAGGCTCTTTCCGATGTGTAGGATATTCTTCCCTCACTTTGGCTTCTGCCTTCGGAGTGACTAATAACTTTTGTCCTACAGAGAGTTTTTGGGTTTGTAAATTATTAATGGCTTTAAGCTCTTCTATGCTTAAACCAAATTTTTTGGCAATTTTTCCTAAGGTATCTCCCTTTTTGACAATATAATAGGAAGATTCCAGAGATTTTTGAGAGCTTTGAGCACCTTGAGGGGCTTTTTGGGTTTTTTTAGTTTCTGAAACTTTAGAGGAAATTTTTTTTGCTTGGGAGGGCTTTTTTTTCTGATCCGAGGAAGCGGTACTTTTTAATATATTTTGGGTTTCTCCCAATAATGGATTGGGAGAGATTAATAAGGAAAGAAACAAAAAAATCAATAAAAAATTATATAGATAAGTTTTGGTTTTCATTTTAAAGGAAATTTGTTTTGTTTTTGTTTTTTATATCTAAAAATTTTCAAAAGTCAAGCCCAAAAATGAGGATGCTCTAAAAAAGCATAGGAGCACGACATACTGTGCCCAAATAATTTAAAAAAGATGTAGGGGCAAATCACGATTTGCCCCAAAGAATGTAAAAAAGTAGGGGCACAGCACGCTGTGCCCAAAAAATCTTGTAGGGGCAGCCCTTGCGGCTGCCCAATTTTGGGCACGGCAATGCCGTGCCCCTACAAAATCTTGGGCGATTCTTGAATCGCCCCTATGACCCAAATCTCTTTGGGCTGGGGCAAGCCCAGCCCCTACGAATAAAACCTCTTGGGCACGGCGGTGCCGTGCCCCTACGATTTCAAAAATTTCAAAAAACTGTAGGGGCACAGCATTGCTGTGCCCGAAATATCAAAAAGGGTAGGGGCAATTCACGAATTGCCCCGAATCCGTAGGGGCGTGCCCTGTCCCTACGAAGGGGCCTTTCAAATATTAATTATCTATGACATCTTTAAAGAGTAATCACACTTTATTTTCACAGGTCTTGAAAATACTTTTTTAGGCGATAATGAAGTTGTCTTCTTGTTATACCAAGCTGCTTGGCAGCTTTACTCTGATTAAAGTTACAATCCTTCAAAGCTTTAAGTATTCTCTGTTTTTCAAGTTCCTCCATTTCCTTTAATAAATCCATAGAAGACGCCTTTAAATTCAAATTATTCTGACTTGTATCTGGAGTTAAATTCTTATTAATCAAGAACTTTTTTATTTCTTCGGCCTCAAGGTAATCCCTCTCACTTAATAATACCAATCTTTCAATAAGATTTTCTAATTCTCTTACATTTCCTGGAAAGGGATAGTGAAGGAGCTCATGGATAGCCTCTGGGGTAAATTTTACTCTTTTATCATAGAGCTTACAAAATTTATGAAGAAAATATTCAATTAATATAGGTATATCCTCTTTTCTTTCTCTCAAAGGGGGAATAAAAAGAGGGACAACATTTAGTCTCCAGTAAAGGTCTTCCCTAAAAAGTCCCTTTTTAACCATCTCTTCTAAATTTTTATGAGTAGCTGCAATGATACGAACATCTACTTTAATCGTTTTTGTACCTCCCAGTCTTTCAAAACTTTGCTCTTGAAGCACTCTTAAAAGCTTTCCTTGTAAAGTTAGAGGCAAGTCTCCAATTTCGTCTAAGAAGAGGGTGCCCTGATCAGCTAATTCAAATTTTCCTTTCTTTAGGGCATAAGCACCGGTAAAAGCTCCTTTCTCATATCCAAAGAGCTCGGCTTCAAGGAGAGTTTCAGGTATAGCTGCACAATTTATAGCCACAAAGGGCTTATCTGCTCTTTGCGAGGCAAAATGGATGGCCTTTGCAAGTAATTCCTTACCTGTTCCAGATTCACCTCTAATAAGAACTGTAGCTTTGGTAGAAGCAATTTTTAAAGCAGTTTTAATAACCTCTGACATAGAATTACTTACATAGATTATATTTTGAAAATGATATTTATTTCTTAATTCTTGTTCCAGTTCCTCTCTTTTACTTTTTTCCTCATAGTAAGCTTGATAAAGTTTTAGAGCCTGAGAGATAAGAACAGCTACTATTTCTAAAACTCTGATATCCTCTTCAAAGGAGATACTTTCATCAAAAATCCTATCCACAGAGAGCACACCAAGGATTTCTTCTTTAAATTTAATAGGCACACAGAGGAAAGAAATTTTATCTTTGTCTATTCTTCTTGCCCCAGTTTTATTAAGAAAAAGAGGTTCTTTTCCAATATCCGGTATAACCATAGGTAATCCAGTTTCTACGACTTTCCCTACTACACCTTCTCCTATTTTATATTTACCTCGTGCCATCTGCTCAGGGGTTAAACCATAAGCTACCTCTATTCTTAGCTCACCAGTTTTTTCATCAAGGAGTGTAACCGTTCCCCTTCGCATATCTAAATGATCAGAGAGGAGTTTTAAAGCTTGATATAAATTATATTTAAGATCAAAAGAAGAACTAAGAATTTTACTTACTTCAAAAAGGGCAAGTAATTCTGCATTTTTTCTATCCATA
>CALLJI010000068.1 GCA_938091475.1 uncultured Caldimicrobium sp.
ATATCAATCCTTCCTTTGCACAAACGCCCAAAAAAGTTCTCATACTTCCCTTTGAAATTTATGCTCAACAAGATTTAACCTTTTTAAAAAAAGCTTTACCAGAGATGTTAACCAGTAGGCTCTACGCACCGGATAAAATTCAAATAATAGAATTGGATAAGATAGAAGGTGAGCTCAAGAAGTACTCCCTGATAGATAAAAGGGTGGCAGAGGAGATTGGTAAGAGTGTGGGTGCGGATTATGTCATCTGGGGTGCTATTACTGTTTTGGGAGATGTGGTAAGTATAGATGCCCAAATTATGGATTTAAAGGAAGGGAAAAGGCCTGCTCAATTTTTTCAAGAAATAAAGGGAGTTTCAGAGATCATACCCCAATTGACACGCTTTTCCCGCAAATCCAAGAGATACATTGAAGGCAAGGAAGAAGACTTTTATCAAGAGGATTTATCCTTAGCAGGAGCTGGGCCAAACTTTGCAATGGGCAGAGCCCATCCTGAAAGGGGCTACTTTGGGTATCCCTATTATCCAATGAGGCCAGTCAAGGAGGAGCCTGTAGTAGAAAAGGCCAAACCTCGTTTTGGAGGCATAGGAGACCCTGCTTATGAGGGGTTAACTAAAGATGTAGTTATTGACCTTTCAGGGGGTCAACCACGCATTGGTATTGCCAGAGACGAAAAAGAGAATGCTACTAAAGCACCTAAGGAACCACCACCTCCATATTACTATCCACCCCAACCCTATTATCACTATTCCCCTCCACCATATTACTATTATCAAAAACCAGCTCAAGAGGAGGGTTTATTTTCTAAGATGAAAAGGGCTTTGTGGCCCTTTGGAAGGGAGGAGAGAGTTGTCCCACCTCAACCAACCCCTCTCCCCATAAGTCCCATACCTCCTGCTCCTCAAAATCTTCCCCAAGCTACTACTGCGTCACCTTCTCCTCCACAGACGATATCACCTAAGCCACAGCCAGAGGTACCTCCCCAACCACTTCCACCTCCTCAGCCTACCCCTCCATCTCTCCCAAAATCCACCTCCGAGCCACAATGGCCCAAGGAAAGTCTCAAACCTAACCCCTGGAGATGGGAGTAGCCTATGAAATCCCTTAAAGGCTTCTTAATTTCTGGGGCCATCTTTGGTTCCCTTATTATGTTCGCACTGGTTTTTACAATCCTCTCCTTTTGGTATAAAGAGAATTTAAAAAAGCAAACCCTGAAAAAAATGGATGAAATAGCCTCAATGAGTTATCACTCCATCTATCAGGTTATGAAGAAGGGTTGGAAAAGAGAGGAGATGTTAGCCCTCTTGATGGCCTATAAAGATATCTACAAAGAGCAAGAGCATTTCTTTGAATTATGGAGAGGGAAACTTGTGGATGAGCTTTATGGGCCTATAGGAAAAGTTAAATTTGAAGGGGAGGTAGAGAGAGTTTTTAAGGATGGACAAAAGGAATTCCTAGTTAAAGAAAATAAAATTCGCTATCTTTATCCCTTTAAGACGGAAGAAGAATGTCTAAGTTGTCACACTAATGCCAAAGTGGGAGATGTTTTAGGTGTTCTTGATATAAACTTTGATCTTTCTTCCTACCTATCTAATTTTTACAAAGGAGTATTTTTAATGATAATACTACTCTTTCCTTTGCCTATTCTTGTTTCTTATTTGATTGCTACTTTTTTCTCAAATAGGCTAAATAGATCTTTTGCTCTCTTAAATCAGAATATAAAAGAGGTGAATAGGGTTAGTGATTTAAGAAAGATAGAATTAAAGAGCGTAGATTTAGCTTTTGAAGAATTTAACAAGATAAAAGAGGAAGTTGCTCAATTAGTTGAAAAAATCAGAAGAATAGCAGTTGACAAAGAGGTTTTAGAATTTGAAATAAAACTATTAAAAAGATTTGTAATTACCGCGAATGTGGTAAAGGACTGGAAAGATTTTATTAAAAACCTTCTAAAAGAAGCAAATAAGATTATTACCGTTTACTGTCTCTTTATTGTTACAATAGTTAAAGAAGAAAATCTTGCTATAGAAATATTTTGGACTAAGAGGCCTGAAGATCAAACTAAAGACCTAATGGAGAGAATTATTTTAGAGTATATAGAAGAAAGTGCACCCCCGTTTAAAGATACTGTCCAGAAATTTCCCCCTACCTTTTCCCATGAAGTAGTCTTTCATAACGAAAATTATTTAAAATTGGAAGAAGAGGAGTTATTAGTGCAAACTAAGGATTTTCTTTTTCAGAAGCTTCTTATAAGTGGAATCGTGGGGATTGGAGTGAAGGCTGGTAGTTCTGATGACCCGGTGAGGAACATTGATTTAGAAAGTGTTTTGTCTATATTATTTAACGTTATTGTCACAGCTAAAGCTATATGTGAATATACTGAGAGAATTGAATATTTTGCAACCAGAGATCCTCTAACAGAGTTATTTAATGCAAAGGTTCTTTGGGAATTTTTAGTCCAGGAAATTGAAAAAGCAAAAAGACATAACCACAAATTTACTTTAATGTTTATAGACTTAGATGATTTTAAGTTAATTAATGATATCTATGGACATCAATTTGGTGATAACTTTTTACAACTTATTGGGAAAATTCTTAGAGAGAATCTGAGAAAGGAAGATATAGTCAGTAGATTCAGGGGAGATAAATTTGTATGTATCTTAAGTTATGCTGATATAGAGCATGCTTATTTGATCGCCAATAGAGTAAGGCAAGCTATAAAGGAAGCAAGCCTAACTTCTCCCACAGGGGTAGGGGTTACAACAACATCTTCTATTGGGCTTGCTGTTTATCCTGATCATGGCAAAACTCCTAAGGAGCTTTTCACTGTAGCAGAACATATGGCTTCGAAAGCCAAAACCTTAGGTAAGGACAAGATTCTCTTCCCCTCTGTTGAGGATCTTCAGAATATTTTTAAATTTATAGATGAAACTTTGCTTATAATTAGTAAAGCTATTTATGAAAGAAATATTTTTCCTTATTTTCAACCTATTATAAAATTAGATACACTGGAAATCTTTGGATATGAAACTCTTATGAGAATAGAGATAGATAATAGAATTGTCTCTGCTGAAGAATTTATAGAATACATATCTAATCTGGGCATTATTGATAAAGTTGATCTTTTGCTGATAGAAAAGGTTTTTGAAAAAATAAAAGAAAATGAGATAAAGAATTTTATATTTATTAACACCACACTCAAGGCTATTGTAGGCTCAGAATATCTTCAAACTTTAAAGAGTTTAATTAATACCTATCAAATTGACCCTCAGAAGATTGTTTTTGAAATCATAGAAAGAGAAACAGTCAAAAATGTTACTTTATTGAAAAGATTTATAAAGATGCTTAAAGATTTGGGGTGCTTGGTGGCTATTGATGATTTTGGTTCTGGATATTCCACTTTTAACTATATAAAACTATTCCCAGTAGATTTTATCAAAATAGAGGGAGAATACATACGTAATTTAGTCTCAACCGACACTATTGACAGAAGCATAGTTGAAAGTATTGTAACCTTTTGCAAAGGTAGAAAAATACGAACTATAGCCGAGTATGTAGAAAGTGAAGAAATCTTGAGAGCTGTTAGGGAACTTGAAATTGATTATGGTCAGGGATATTATCTAGGGAAACCTTCTTCCGAGCTAAAAGTGCCAAATATAAAAACTTAGGATGTTCCCAAACAATAGCCTATGAATATCCATAGGCTACGCTTCTATCCCCTGCAGCAAGAACTTGCGCCCATAGGTGGATAGCCGCAAGGGTTGTCGCTACAGGTGATTCTTGCAGGATAAGGCCTGCAGTTACCATTTTTTGTTATATAGGGGCAGGGCTTGCCCCTGCCCAATGATTTTAAACCCGCATTTGGGCAACCGCAAGGGTTGCGCCTACAGAAATTTTTTGAATTTTTGGTCAAATTACTAATTACACCTACAATTTCTTTTAATTTTTGGGCACAGCATAATGTGCCTCTACAGTTTTTTCATTAATTCGAAAATTTTAAAAAGTAGGGGCACGATATGTCGTGCCCAAAAGATTTAAGGTGTAGGGGCGATTCACGAATCGCCCAAATAATCAAATTGTAGGGGCTCCGCACTGCCGTGCCCAAAAGGTTTTAATTGTAGAGGCAAAGCTTGCCCCTGCCCCCTAAGGTTTATTTAGTACCTACCTCTCTAAAAACCTAACAGGTAAGATGAAAGGCACCAGCTAAGGGCATATTAAGTGCCAAAAGCTCATTAAAGCGTAAAAGCGCATCCTTGGTGAAATAATCTTCTAAGATAATCCCTTCTCTTTTAGCCCTTTCTTTCACTGCAGGGGAAATTTTCATCACTCCACTTGCACCTCTTCCCACTATCAAATAGATAGGTTTAAAAAGAAAAACCTCCTCTAAGTCTACTTCTTGAAGAAGATGTCCTTCCTTTCTCCACCAGGGATAGATAATTTTTTCATAATTTGGTTTTATGAGAATAATCAGATCTTTTGAATAGATTGTGCCTTTATACTGGAGTTGACCAAAGGAATAATGGGTGATCATAAAAACTTAGGCAGCTAAGCTAAGAGATTCTTCTCTTTTCAGAGCCTCGGTTCTAAAATGGGTTATAAGGGCATCTATAAATTCATCTAACGCGCCATCTAAAACTTCAGGCAGGTTGTAAATGGTTAAACCTATGCGGTGATCGGTAACCCGATTTTGGGGGAAATTATAGGTGCGAATCTTTTCACTTCTCTCCCCAGTGCCAACTTGGGATTTTCTTTCCCTTTGCACTTTTTCCATTTGCTCCTTTTGAGCGAGTTCATAGAGTTTGGCTCTTAAAATTTTCAAAGCAGTAGCCTTATTTTGGTGTTGACTCCTTTCATTTTGACAGGTAACCACTATGCCTGTGGGAATATGAGTGATGCGTACAGCACTTTCAGTTTTATTCACATGCTGTCCGCCGTGTCCGCCTGCTCTCATAGTTTCAATTCTTAACTCCTCGGGGCGAATCTCTACCTCTACTTCATCTACTTCTGGCAAGACAGCTACAGTAACCGTTGAAGTGTGAATTCTTCCTCCAGATTCGGTAATAGGTACCCTTTGAACTCTATGCACGCCACTTTCAAACTTAAGCCTGCTATAAGCTCCTTTTCCCTCTATACGGGCAATTACTTCCTTGAAGCCACCTAAACCTGTTTCATTGGCATCTAAGATCTCAAATTTGAAGCCCTTCCTTTCAGCATATCTTTGATACATTCTAAGTAATTCTCCAGCAAAAAGGGCAGCTTCCTCCCCACCAGCACCAGCCCTAATTTCAAGAATAACACTTTTTTCATCATTAGGATCCTTAGGTAGCAACATAAAGGGAAGAGTTTTCTCAAGTGCCTCTACTTTCTCTTCGAGAACCTTAATCTCTTCTCGAATAAGAGCTCTAAGCTCATCATCCTTCTCTTCCTCTAAAAGCTCTTTATTTTCTTTGATCTCTTTTAGACACTTTTTGTATTCTTGATAGGTTTTTACAATTTCTTCAAGAGAAGCTAATTCCTTAGCCAGTTTGGCGTATAGCTCTTGGTTAGACATAATTTCAGGGTCAGTCAATTTATGAGAAAGGTCGGTGTACCTGTCCTCAATAGCTTGTAACTTGGTTAAATAAAATTGGGATAAACTCATAGATTTTTAGGCTTCTTTTTGAGCTTCTTTTTTATAAAATTGGGCATATTTTTTCATAAATTTTTCAATTTTTCCCTCTGTATCCACAAAGCGAGACTCTCCGGTAAAAAAGGGATGACAATTTGAGCAAACCTCTACCCTTATTTCTTTTCTGGTAGAGCCAACTCTAATTTCATTTCCACAGGCACATCTTATAACAGCATCTTCAAAATACTCAGGATGAACGCCCTTTTTCATTTTTTACACCTCTCAGACAAGTATTTTTACAAAATTAAAAAGAACGCCCCCGGAGGGACTCGAACCCCCAACCTGCGGATTAGAAATCCGCTGCTCTATCCCGTTGAGCTACAGGGGCAAAACTTTACTATATTTTAATGCAAAAAATCTTTTTGACAAGTCTGTTAGAGAATGTTACAAAATTGTAGGGGTAACCCTTGCGGTAGCCCATTTAAGGGCACGGCGATGCCGTGCCCCTACAAAACATTGGGCAGGGGCAAGCCCAGCCCCTACGATTAAAATCTTTTTGACAAGTCTTTTCTATAGGTGTATAATGAAATTTCGATGCTCTGGGAAGCTCTAAGAGAAGAATTTTTTGAAAATTTAGAAGAGGAATGGTTAGGAGAGCTACTTAAAAAGTTAGCACCTTGGGAAGTATTAAAAATTTTAAAGGATTATCTTTATAGCAAAGTCCCAGAACTTCCCAAAATAATTCCCACAGGAGAACCCATCAATAAAAATCTTTTCTTAACCACAGGTGGAGAAGTTATCCCTTTAGAAGAATTAGAAAGGGAGGAGGAGAGTTATTTTTATCGAGGAGAGAAAATAGAGGGTGCACTCCTCATGGCAGGAGCTTTTATAAAGGGGAGGCGCATCTATTTTGAAGAAAAGGTTAGAGTAGAGCCCTTTAGTTATATAGAGGAGCCCTGTTATTTTTCTGCCTATACTCAAATTAGGCATACTTCCTACATAAGGGGTTCTGTCTATACTGGAAAAGGTTCAGTCATTGGACACACAACCGAAATAAAAAATAGCCTTTTACTTAAGGAAGCCAAAGCTGCCCATTTTGCTTACATTGGAGATAGTATACTTGGGAGCGAAGTAAATCTCGGAGCAGGCACAAAACTTGCAAATTTGAAATTCCATCACAAAGAAATTATTATTAATATAAAGGATGAAAAGGTAAATACAGGGCTTAAAAAAATGGGAGCCATCCTTGGGGATAGGGTTCAGACAGGCTGTAACTCAGTCTTGCAGCCGGGAACATTAATCGGAAAAAATTCCTTTGTATATCCTGGAGTTTCAGCCCCCTCTGGATACTATCCCCCGAATAAAAAAATTAAAAGTTAAGGGGGGTATATGAAAAAAGGGTTAGTGCTTCTAATTTTGGGTTTTATCTTCTTGTGTAGCTTTGTGGTAGAGGATTTATTAGCAGAAAAAATTTTGGCAGA
>CALLJI010000069.1 GCA_938091475.1 uncultured Caldimicrobium sp.
TGAATTTGTAGGTAATAAAGCCTTTTCTGAAAAAGATCTAAAGTCCTATCTTTCAGTCACTGAAAAATCTCTCTTTTCGCCCATTACAAAATATACTCGCTATTTAACAGCTCCTTTTCTTACAGAGCCTAAAGCGGAACCTGGTGTTTACAACATAGCCTATCTTTATAGAGATTTAGGTAAAATTGAGACTGCTTATAAGAATAAAGGCTATCTTGAAATAAAAATTGGGGAGCCACAGGTCACAGAGGAAGAGGATGGCGTGGTAATTAAAATTTTGCTTGAGGAGGGACCTCAATATAGGGTAGCTGAGGTCGAAGTTGTACAAGATCTTTTCCCTACCACTGAGGTTCTCAAAAAAATAAGAACTCAGCCAGGCAGAATTTTTAGTTTGGAAGACGCTAAAAATGACGAAGTAATGCTAACCCATCTTTTTTCAAATTACGGATATGCCTATGCAAAAGTTATCACTCAAACAGAGAAACTCCCTCAGGGAAATCTTTTAAAAATTACCTATAAAATAGATAAGGGACCTATGGTTTATATCAACAGAATAGAAATTGAAGGTAATACTAAGACCAGAGATAAAGTGATAAGAAGGGAGATAGTTTTGGCAGAGGGGTGGCCTTATTCAGGGAAGAGGCTTGAAAAAAGTGAAGAACGCCTAAGAAGGTTAGGTTTTTTTGAGGATGTAAAGGTAGAGAAGGAAAAGGGAGTAAAAGAGGAAGATTTGAATTTGAGAGTGAAAGTTAAAGAGGCACTTACAGGAAGCTTTAGTATAGGTGCAGCCTATAGTTCAAGTGAAAAATTTGTCTTTATAACAGATATTTCTCAAAGAAACTGGTTAGGTAAGGGACAAAAGGTTAGCTTATCCGCTAAAATAGGTACTCGCTCAAGCAAATACTCCATTAGCTTCTTTGATCCCTATTTTAGAGATAGCCGATACTCCTTTGGTTGGTCCCTTTATGACTACTTATATAAGTATGAAGATTTTACCAAGGATAGCCGAGGAGGCTCCATAAGATTTGGTTATGTTTTTACACCCGAATTTTCTGCCTATCTTGGCTATAGATATGATGATTCAAGGCTAAAGGATGTCAAAAGTAATGCCTCTTATGTCATTCGTGAGTCTCAAAAAATAAGAACTACAAGTGCTTTTGAATCTGGAGCGGTCTATGACTCAAGGGATAGATTTTTTATGCCCACCAAGGGTTGGTACCATGAATTAGGAATATCATATGCGGGAAAGTTTCTTGGGGGTGATAGTAATTTTGGTAAAATTACAGGGGAGCATCAAGTCTACATACCTCTCAAGAAACTAACTGGCCATTTAGTTTTGGGCTATGGTTATCTTACAGAGGGTTCAGGGAAAAGAATTCCCGTTTATGAAAGATTTTATTTAGGTGGTATTTCCTCAGTGAGAGGCTATAAATACGGAGATATCTCGCCTATTGATTCTACTACGGGTGAGAGAATAGGTGGAACAAGAATGTTTTATTTCCAGTCAGAGACTATTTTTCCTTTAATTAAGGCTATCAATCTCAATGGGGTGATCTTTTATGATATGGGATCCGTTTGGAGTAAAGCTTACAAATTTAGCTCCTCAGATATAAGAAAGAGTGTAGGGGTGGGTATAAGATGGTTTTCTCCTTTAGGCCCTTTAAGGGTTGAATGGGGTTATAATATAGACAAAAAGCCTAAAGAAGATAGTTCTAATCTTAATTTCCAAATCGGTGGTGGCTTTTAGGGCGCCCTAAAAATTGAGCATAAATAATAACACCTGTGATTACTATTTTGAAATATTAAATGTTAGAGGGGCGATTCACGAATTGCCCAAAATTTGTAGGGGCTGGGCTTGCTCCAGCCCATTTTTTGTAGGGGCACGGCATGCCGTGCCCATTAAAGGCAGCCGCAAGGGCTGCCCCTACTGTTTTTAAATTCTTGGGCTCAGCATGCTGAGCCCCTACCTTTTTTCAAATTCAAAAATATTAAAAAAGTAGGGGCACGACATGTCGTGCCCAAAGATTTAAATGTAGGGGCTCCGCACCACCGTGCCCAAGGGTTAAGATTGTAGGGGCAAGGCTCGCCCTTGCCCAAAAATGTTTCCTTTGGAGGGGCGATTCACGAATTTCCATAAATTTGTAGGGCCTGGGCTTGCCCCAGCCCAGTATTTTGTAGGGTGACTTGATCTTAGGAATAAAACATAAATAACTATACCTACTGAAAAGATCAGAGTTAAATAAGGGAAAAGATAACCATATTGAACAAAGAAGGTTTGAACATTGAGTGGGTATATTTCCGAGGTAATTATTTCTTCTTTCTCTAAGGAACTCTCTTTGATCACCCTACCTAAGGGATCAATAAAGCCAGATATACCCGTATTAGCAGCTTGGGCCACATATCTTCTAGCCTCCACTGCTCTAACTTTAGCCATTTGAAAGTGCTGATAAGGGGCAGAGGTTTTACCAAACCAAGCATCATTTGTAGCTATAAAGATGACTTGCCCTCCTCTCTTTACCCTCCCTGCAGAGAGTGTAGAAAAAGCACTTTCAAAACAGATAAGTGGAGTCAATTCTAAGGTTAAAGGAGGTGAATTTATTTTTAAGTTTTTGGAAACCCCTGGTTTTATAATATCTGATACTACAGAAATTTTCCCTAAAAAAGGGAAATATTTAGCAAGTGGCACATATTCACCAAAGGGAACAAGTTTTTCTTTATCATAAAAATCGGAGATATTTTCCCCATCCCAGATAAAGAGTGTATTATGCACTTTGGGTTCCTGAGAAAAGAAACTCACTCTGAATGCCCCAAAAATAAGGCTTGGTTGTGGAATACTCATATTCTCAGAGTTGCTTTTTAATTTATTTAAAAAATCCAAAAATTTTAAAGTTGGCTCTTTAGCATAGGGAAAGTAGAAGGGTAGGGCAGTTTCGGGATATGCTATCATATGGGGCATTTCTGTCAAAGCCTTTAAGGTCAAGGTTATATAAGTAGAGAGGGAAATTTCAATTTCCTTAGCCTCTTTAAGTTCCTGAGGAATATTTCCTTGGAGAAGAGAAATTTTAATCTCAGACTTTTTATTTACTTTATTTACCAAAAGGTTCTCCCATTTGTGTTTATTATAAGCACCGTAAAAGAAGACCACAAGAAAAAAGAAGAGAAAGCAGAGGATGTTTGAGATAAAGTTTTTAGAGAAAAATTCATATTGAGAGGTCTTTTTTAGGGTGTAGTAGATAAAATAGTTTATCATTATAGCTATAAAGCTTAACCCCCAGATCCCCAAGAGATCAGCTATTTGTAAAAGATAAAGGAAATTACTCAGGGGATAGCCAAGAAGTCCCCAGGGGAATCCAGTAAAAAGGGTTGAACGTAAAAACTCAGAGCTCACAAAGAATAAAGAAAGAGCAATACCCCTTAGAAAGGAAGGATGACTTAAGGCCTTAATTTGTGTAGATAAATAGATAAATAGAGAATAATAAAGAGATAAATAGGTAGCCAAGAGAAAAAGCATAATAAAACTCCAAAGGGGATGAATATTCCCATACTTAACAAGGGTATAAACTATCCAATAGAGTAAAATGACATAAGAGGATATTCCAAAGACAAGGGAGACGGACAATAGAAGCTTAATATTCTTCTCATTTTCTGAAGCTATCCAGAAAAGTGGTACAAAGGCAAAGAGACTTAAAAAATAAAGATTAAATTTAGGAAAGGAGAGCCCTAAAAGGAGAGAGGATAAAAGGGATAAGGCAAGAGGTCTAAGTAACCTTTCTAATTCTAACCTTTTCAATTTTTTGTGCCTCAGCTTGGATAATTTCTATTTCAAAGGGAGGAAGAATGAATTTTTCTCCCTCCTTTGGTATTCTTTGGAGATGGTAAAGGATATATCCCGCTATAGTTTCGTAATACCCTTCTGGTAATTTTAAACGAAGATGTCTTTCTATTTTATAAAGTTTAGTAGAAGCAGGTAGAGTTATCCAGCCTTCTGGGTCTACCTTAAAATGATTTTTGGTTAAAGAAAAAGCCTCTTCCATAAACTCATAGAGATTAAAAATCCCAATAAGTTCAGAGTGCTCATCCACTACAAAAGCTAAAAGAACTTCCTTTTCCTGCATTTTTTGAAGGGCAGAAAACATATCTAAATTTTCAGGAAGAGTTAAGGGGGGGCTAAGAATCTCTTGCCAATCAAATTCTCTTTTTTCAAGGCCTTTTACTAGATCTTTTAGAGAAACATAACCTAAGTAGTGATCTAATGTTCCTTTATAAACTGGATAGAAAGAGTGAGGATTTTGAGCGAGGAATTTTATCATTTCTTCCCAGGAAAGGGATAATTCCAAAGCTTTAATTTGATTCCTTGGAATGAGAAAATCCTTTACCTTTAAATTTAACAGACGAGAGAGATTTTCCCAAAGAGAGGCTTTAAGAGGATTTGTTTTTGGAGTTTTGAGCTCATCTATGAGTTTTTGAAGAAGTCTGGTAAGAATAACCCTCATTGATAAGAATTATGAGATAAAATACTCTCCATTTTTTTCTAAAAAATTAACATATTCCCTTACTGCATCTTCTAACTCCATAAAGTCTCTTTGATATCCTGCTAAACGAAGTTTATTTATGTCTGCTTGAGTAAAATATTGATATTGTTTTTTGAGCTTTTCTTGCATTTCAATATATTCAATTTTAGGAGGAAGATTTAGAGCATCAAAAACTGAGGTCACTAAATCATTGAAAGAGCGAGCCTTACCCGTTCCAACATTAAAAATTCCCTTTATCTCTGGATGGTCCAAAAAAAAGAGGGTTGCTTCCACTGCATCTTTGACATAAATAAAATCTCTTAGTTGACCACCATCTTCAAAGTCTGGATGATAGGATTTAAAGAGTTTAACCTTTCCTTCTCTCTTTATTTGTTCATAAGCCTTTAGAGCCACACTTCTCATTTCACCTTTATGAAA
>CALLJI010000070.1 GCA_938091475.1 uncultured Caldimicrobium sp.
TGATATAAGCGATGCCTCAAGACCGATTTTGAAAAAGGAAATGGAAGAATGCAAAAAGAATGGCATAGAGTATATTGAATTGCCTGTGGCCTATGATGGACTTTCTGTGGTGGTGAATCCCAGAAATAACTGGGCTGACTGTATGACTGTTGAGCAATTAAAAGAGATTTGGAAGCCTGAATCTCAAGGAAAAAAGTTTTATTGGTCAGATTTTAATCCCAAATGGCCCAAAGAGGAAATTAAGCTTTGTGGTGCAGGTTCTGATTCTGGAACCTTTGATTATTTTACTGAAGCTATTGTGGGAAAGGCTAAGTCACAAAGAGGAGATTATACTGCCTCTGAAGATGATAATGTTTTAGTGCAATTTGCTCAAAGAGAAAAGGGAGCCCTTTGTTACTTTGGTTTAGCCTATGTAGAGGAAAATAAGGGTAAAGTAAAGCCCATTGCTATTAAGAATCCAAAGACTGGAAAATGTGTGCATCCATCCTTAGAGACTGTAAAATCTGGTGAATATCAACCACTTTCAAGACCTCTATTTATCTATGTCAATGTAAAATCCTTGGAGAGACCAGAAGTAAGAGAATTTATTGATTTTTATATAAAGAATGCAGGCAAAATATCCAAACAGGTGGGTTATATTCCCTTGCCAGACAAAGCCTATGAGTTAGCAAGGAAGCGCTTTGAAAAAAGAGAAATGGGTACAGTCTTTGGTGGCGAGCCTGAGGTAGGATTAACGGTTGAGGAATTACTTAAAAGAGAAACAAAACAGTAAGGATAGAGAATGAAGGTTGAGACTAAAAAAAAGCTGGATATAGTTTTTAAAGCCTTTCTTATTATAACCAGTCTCTCTTCTATTTTGGTTACCATTGCAATTGTTCTTGCCTTGATAGGGGATACAATGAGATTCTTTGTGCATCCTGATGGTGGGGGGTTCCCCACCTCCCTTTTCAGATTCTTCACGGAAACAGAGTGGACCCCCACTTTTGTCACCAAAAAGATTGGGATCTGGCCACTTCTTGCAGGAACCTTTCTAATTGCTTTTATAGCAATGATTGTCTCTATACCCTTGGGTTTGATAATTGCTGTCTATTTGAGTGAATTTGCCTCATGGAGAGTAAGAGAGGCAATAAAACCCTGGTTAGATTTTTTAGAGGCTGTACCTACCGTGGTATATGGCTATTTTGCCCTTTTAGCGGTGACTCCTCTACTACAATGGATCTTTAGATTTTTTGGCATTGAGATGGAGGGGATGAATGCTCTATCTCCAGGGATTGTCCTTGGAATAATGATATTACCCTTTACCGCTTCGATGGTTGAAGATTCAATTAGAGGTGTGCCTCAATATTTGAGAGAGGCCTCTTATGCCTTAGGAGCAAGTAAACTTAGAACGGCCTTTGAGGTTGTAGTTCCTGCTGCTAAATCTGGAATACTTGCTTCCTATCTTCTTGGAATTTCAAGGGCTTTAGGAGAAACAATGGTTGTGGCAATAGCAGCTGGAATGTATCCTAACCTTACCCTCAATCCCCTTGAGCCTGTTCAAACTATTACTGGTTATATAGTACAGGTAGCCTTAGGGGACTTACCTTTTATGTCTTTTGAGTATCTTTCCATTTTTGCAGCAGGTTTTATGCTCTTTCTTATAACCCTCTTTTTTAATTTACTGGCTGTTTATTTTAAATCAAAAATAGAGAGGTATTAGGGGAGATGAGTATTAAAACTTGGGAAAAAATCTTTCATGGCTTGGGTATCTTTTGTATAGTTTTTACTATGACATTTCTTTTTTCTGTAGCCCTGAAACTTTTTTTAGATGGAATGCACAGAATCTTTGAGTTAAAATTTTATACTTCCTTTCCCTCAAGATTTCCGCAGGAGGCTGGTATTCTCTCTGCTTGGGTCGGAACTTTGTATGTAATGGTTGGGGCAATTTTTTGGTCGATTGTGTTAGGGGTGCCTGCGGGAATATATTTAGAGGAGTTTGGAGGAAAGGGTAAATTAGCACGCATAATTGAAGCAAATATTACTAATCTTTCCGCTGTACCATCTATTGTATATGGGCTCTTAGCTTTGGGAATTTTTGTTTATAGGCTAAAATTTGGTGAAAGCATTCTCACAGCAGGGCTTACTCTGGGGTTACTAATGCTTCCAGTAATAGTAGTGGCAACAAGAGAGTCTTTAAGAAGGATTCCAAGAGCTATAAGAGAAGGCTCCTATGCCTTAGGATCTACGCATTATGAATTAGTTTTTCACCACCTCTTGCCTTATTCTATAGGTGGAATTTTAACAGGGGTAATTATTGCAACCTCTCGTGCCATTGGAGAGACTGCTCCTTTACTTACTATTGGAGCTCTAACTTTCATTGCCTTTTTGCCTCCACCCCCCTGGGAAGATTTCATCGGAATGCTCAAATCTCCCTTTACGGTGCTACCCATACAGATGTTTAACTGGGTTTCAAGGCCGCAAGAGGCTTTTCACCAAAATGCAGCTGCCGCTGGATTTATTTTGCTTGTTCTTTGTTTACTCCTTAATTCTCTCAGCTATTATTTAAGATATAAGGTAAGAAGAAAATATACCTGGTAATCTTTAGGGGGG
Organism: uncultured Caldimicrobium sp.; assembly: GCA_938091475.1. Classification (GTDB taxonomy): domain Bacteria; phylum Desulfobacterota; class Thermodesulfobacteria; order Thermodesulfobacteriales; family Thermodesulfobacteriaceae; genus Caldimicrobium. The sequence continues at coordinate 2,590 of CALLJI010000070.1, forward strand.
AATTCAGATGGACGAGACTCTTAAGCTAAAAGTGGAAAATCTTAATTTCTATTATGGTTCTTTTCACGCACTGAAGAACATCAACCTTCCTATTCCTTCCAGAAAGATAACAGCCATAATTGGACCGTCAGGATGTGGGAAAAGCACCCTTTTAAGATGTTTTAATAGGATGCACGATCTTTATGCGAATGTTCGTTATGAGGGAGCTATTTATCTTTTCCCTGATAGATTGAATATAATCAGCAAAGGTGCTGATCCACTCTATGTGCGCAGAAGGATTGGTATGGTCTTTCAAAAACCCAATCCTTTTCCAAAGTCTATTTATGAAAATATTGCTTATGGGCTAAGAATTAACGGTATAAAGGATAAAAAGGTCATAGAAGAAAAGGTAGAGAAGGCGCTCAGAGATGCTGGCTTGTGGGATGAGGTAAAGGATAGGCTCTCAGAGAATGCTTATTCCCTTTCAGGAGGGCAACAGCAAAGACTTTGTATTGCAAGAGCCATAGCTGTAGAACCAGAGGTTATTCTCTTTGATGAGCCCACCTCTGCCCTTGACCCTATCTCTACAGGCAGAATTGAGGACCTATTAGTAGAGTTGAAAAACAAAGTGACTATAGTCATAGTTACTCACAATATGCAGCAAGCAGCTCGTATCTCAGATTTTACTGCCTTTATGTATCTGGGTGAATTAATTGAATTTGATGTAACAGAGAAGCTTTTTACTAACCCAGCTAAAAAATTGACTGAGGAGTACATTACTGGACGTTTTGGCTAAAGGGAGGCTATTATGGCAAGAACTGCTCTT
>CALLJI010000071.1 GCA_938091475.1 uncultured Caldimicrobium sp.
CGCCAAAACTCTTTTATATCTTCCATCCTCTTTTATGGCCACCACAGAAGGTTCCTTTAAAATTATCCCTTTTCCTTCTATGTAAATTAGGGTATTAGCTGTCCCCAAATCTATGGCTAAGTCTTTAGAAAGAATCTTAAACAATTTTGCAAACATTTAACTCACCCCTTTTTTACCTAAATTTTAATCCTTTAATGTAAAATTTAAAGCTCTATTCTTACTACCCTTATCAAGGCTTTGTAATGGTTACATTGCTGGTATTTATGAATAATTTTGTTATCCCTATCATTAGTTAAACACAAGGGAGTTCCGCTTTCTGACAAAATTTGTAGGGGCACGGCACTGCCGTGCCCAGATTGGGCAGCCACAAGGGCTGCCCCTACGGATTTTTTTATTTTTTTGGGCAAATCGTGATTTGCCCCTACGGCTTATGAATTCTTTGGGCTCAGCATGCTGAGCCCCTACTAATTTTTACTTCTGGGCAAATCCTGATTTGCTCTATAAATCGAGGCAATTCGTGAATTGCCCTACTTTTTTGATATTCCTTAGGCACAGCAGTGCTGTGCCCCTACAGATCTTTTAATTCCAGAATTATAAAATTAGTAGGGGCACGACATGTCGTGCCTCTACGATGTTTTGATCAAAAAATTCTGTAGGGGTACCCCTTGCGGGTGCCCAGAACTGTATGGCACAGCATGCTGTGCCCAAAAGATTTAAAGAGTTAAATTTGTAGGGACAATTCAAGAATTGCCCAAAGGTTTCATCCGTAGGGGCGATTCACGAATCGCCCCCCAAAAATTTGTAGGGGCACGGCACTGCCGTGCCCAAGGGAGTTTTATCTGTAGGGGCGGTTCACGAACCGTCCACAAATTAGGAGGGGCTGGGCTTGCCCCCGCTTACTATATTAACCCTAACAAGCTCTCCTAAAAGGAGCAATGCTCTTAACTCTGTTCTTGGTGATGGTGTACACAACTTTCCCTTTTGTGGAAAATTAGGTAGTATTATGAATCACTCTTTTGTTTAAAACAACAAAGGGGCCAAATCCTTCTAAATTTTTATCTTGTGCTAAGAAGTGAAGTTTTTCTGGGGCCTTTATGAAAAATAAGGCACATAAGGCACTAAAGAAGGCATCTACCAGCCCCTCATAAAGAAAGAGTTCTTCTTTTAGTTTTATTTGTACCTCCCTTTCAATAAACTCTGCAAGCCATTGCCTCTCACTAAGATTTAAGCCTTCTTTTTTATATTTAAAGGCAAGAAATTTTTTTGTTTTTGGCAAGAGAAAATAAAAGTTAGCCCGGGGATGTGTTTCAAGAATAGCGCCACAGTATGGACTTAAAGCCTTTGCAAGAAGATAACTTCTTATAGGAATACCCATAAGAGCATGATAAGAAACAACCCAATTCTTAGCTTCCTTAGGTAATTGTTCTCTTAGGGCTTTATCTGCTCTCCTTAAACCTCCTTTAATTTCAAGAGAAAAGCTAAGAGGGGCATCTATGGTTAAAACCAAAACTCTCTTTTTCTGCACAAAAGAGATTAACTCTGTTAAGCTTACTGGAGGATAGAGATTTTTTAAAGACAAGGAATTTTCTAAGAGCTTAAGTTCTCTTCCCTTTTCTTCTATAGCTATAGCCCAAGTATTTTTTTCTCCTCCTATATCTATTCCTAAGTAATAAAACATGTATTACATTTTAAATAATGATCAGGGATTATCCAGAGGAAATTCTTCATAAGGTAAAAAAACCCTCTCGCTATCTGGGAAGAGAGCCTTTTTTCGTTTTAAAATCATGGGATGATGCTGTTCTTAAGGTTTGTCTTTGTTATCCAGATCTTTATGAAGTAGGTCGCTCTTATTTAGGAATAAATCTATTAACAGGTATTATAAATCATTGCCCAACCTATTTAGCAGATAATGCCTTTGCCGTGGCTCCAGACTTTGAGATGAGTTTAAAAGAGAGAGCGCATCCTCTATTAAGCTGGAATTATAGAAAACCCCTCAGAGAATTTGATGTAATAGGGTTCACCTATGCCTATGAATTATTGGTAACTAACATCATTCAAATCTTAGATCTTTCAAAGATTCCTTATAGAGCAGAAGAAAGGGAAGAGGGCTTCCCTCTGATTATAGCTGGAGGTCCCTGTGTTGGAAATCCTGAACCTATTGCCTCTATCTTTGATGTTATTCACATAGGAGATGGAGAAGAGGCTATTTTAGAAATTTTAAGAACTGTGGAGTTATGGAAGAAAAATAGGCTTTCCAAAATAGAATTACTTAAAGAATTAGTGAAAGTTGAGGGTGTATACATACCACTTTTTAAAAACTCTCCTCGAAAGAGAATATATTTCTTCAATGAGGAAAAGAGAAATCTTAATAAAAGTATTCCAGTTATTCCTTTAGCTCATGACAGAATTTTGATTGAGCTATCTCGAGGCTGTACAAGGGGATGTAGATTTTGTGAAGCAGGTTTTTATTATAGGCCTGTAAGAGAAAGGGAACCACAAGCTGTTTTAAAGGAAATAAAAGAAACCTTTAAAGAAACTGGCTATCGCGAAGCCTCTCTAATGTCTCTATCTGTGGGGGATTATAGCTCTTTAGAGGAGTTAGTTGATCTATTAGATAGGGAATTTTATCAAAGACCAGAGAAAGAATATATCTTTTCTTTGCCCTCATTAAGAGTAGGAAGCTTAACTCCTAAGCTTCTTGAATTCATAAAAAAGGGACGCACAACTACTCTTACCATAGCTATAGAAGCAGCCTCTGAAAGATTAAGAAGGATAATTAATAAACAAATAGACTTGGATGCCCTTACCAGAGATTTAAGCTTAGCTAAAAGGTATGGCTTTAAGAGAGTAAAATTTTATTTTATGCTTGGGCTTCCCAGAGAGGAGGAAGAGGATCTAAGGGAGATAGTGTCATTATATAAAGAATTAAAGAGGGCTTTTAGGGGTATAGAATTTCTTTTTTCTGCATCTATCTTTGTGCCCAAAGCCCATACACCCTTTCAATGGGAGAGACAAATAGGTTTAGAGGAGGCTTATGAAAAAATTAGCTTCTTAAAGAGTAGATTAGGCAGAAATTTCAAATCCCACCTTCCCGAGCAAAGTTTGGTTGAGGGAGTAATTAGCCGTGGTGGAAGAGAGCTGGCTGATTTTATAGAGACCCTCTATCAGAAAGGAGCTCGTTTGGATTCCTGGCAGGAATATTTCAATTTTTCAATGTGGGAAGAAGTAAGTAGAGAAAAGGGAATTTCCTTTGAGAATTATCTAAGGGGGAAGGATCCTACTGAGCCATTGCCCTGGGATCATATAAACATAGGTGTAAAAAAGGAATTTTTACTTGCAGAGAGAGATAGAGCTTATCAAGCCTTATACACAGAGGATTGTAGATGGAATGCCTGCTCTCTTTGCGGTGTATGTAGAAAAGAGATTAGAAACATCCTTGTAAAAGAGAAAGAGTATACAGAACCTCTGCACCAAGGAAAAATATTTGATCTTCAAAAAGAGGATAAGGAGGTTTGGTTTGAAATTGAATTTGATAAAACCGGACCTGCTAAGTTTTTATCCAACCTTGAATTATTAAATCTTTTTGAAAAGGTTTTGAGAAGAATGGGATTCTTACTTGCTTATACCCAAGGATTTAATCCCCGTATGAAGGTCATCTGTGGAGAGGCAAGTCCAGTTGGTGTAGAGGTAATTAGAGATAGGATATTTTTAGCTATGAAGAGTCAGGATAACTTGCATACCATTGAGGGGCAAGAAATTTATCCGGGGTTAACTATAAAAAGAGTAAAGCTCATTGGCTCAAAGAAACCAAACTTAGCAAAGCGTAAAATTTGTTATAAATTTTGGCTAAAGGAAGAGATAAAGGGAATTCTTAATATAAGTGAAGAGGGATTAAGGACAAGAGACAAAGTTGAGGTTAAGGAGACAGATAAGGGTTTTGAAATTTTTGTAGAGGAAGGTGAGATTTCAATTTTGAATTTCCTTCGGGAAGGTTTGGGGATTGAGGATCCTTTAAGTTTAGGAAGATTGATAAAAATTTATTTAAAGGATGAGGATCAAGGCAATTCTTGAAATAGCCTATAAGTTATTCCTGAAGTAAAGTCGCACTTTTTATGAAAAACTGTAGGGGCAGCCCTTGCGGTTGTCCACATTGGGCACGGCTGTGCCGTGTCCTTACAAAACATTGGGCACGACATGTCGTGCCCCTACGAATTTTAAAATTTTAGGAAAATCGGAAAAAATCAGTAGGGGCACAGCATGCTGTGCCCAAGGAGAAAAAAAGGTAGCCGCAGGCTTTAGCCTGCGAAAGGGGTTTGTAGGAGGGGCAATTCAAGAATTGCCCCGATTTTTGGGAATATCACGATATGGTCAAAAATTCAAGAAAAGTAGGGGCTCAGCATGCTGAGCCCAAGAATAATAAAAAACTGTATGGGCAGCCCTTGCGGCTGTCCACATTGGGCACGGCTGTGCCGTGCCCCTACGAAAATGGGCTGGGGCAAGCCCAGCCCCTACAAATAAAACCTTTTGGACACAGCGATGCCGTGCCCCAATACACGAAATCCTTTGTGTAGAGCATATCGTACCCCCTATGTGACATTTCAAAATAGTAACCACCCTTGAAAAAGCCGATATTGAAGTTAAATTTTGAAATAGGCAAGGGGGATAAGAGGCAGTTGCGCAGGGTGATTATAGTATCACCCTGTGAGGAAAGTCCGGGCTCCACAGGGGAGGATGCCGGGTAACACCCGGAGGGAGTAATCCCTGGATAGGGCCACAGAAAAGAGACCGCCAGCGGCTGACCTCTAAAGAGGCCAGTGCGGGCAAGGGTGAAAAGGTGAGGTAAGAGCTCACCGCAGGTCCAGGTAACTGGACCTGGCACGGCAACCCCCATCCGGAGCAAGGCTAAACAGAGCCTATGGGTGCCCCGCCCAAATGGCTCGGGTAAGCCGCTTAAGGTTAAGGGTAACCTTAACCTCAGAGAAATAACTGCCCTGAAGGAACACCTCCTTCAGAACAGAACCCGGCTTACTTATACCCCTTGCCAGTAAAATATGTTTAAAAAAGTTGAATTTATAAAGAGCGTTTATAATCTTTCAGATCTTCCTCCACCAAAATATCCGGAAATACCTATCTTAGGTAGATCTAATGCTGGCAAATCTTCTTTCATAAATGCCCTTCTCAATCAAAGAGGTGTTGCCCGGGTATCCTCAACTCCTGGATTTACAAGGGCTTTAAATTTTTTTCTCATAGATAGAAAGTTTTATCTGGTTGACCTCCCAGGTTATGGTTATGCAAAAGTTCCTAAAGAGGTTTATCTTTCTTGGAAAGAACTTATCGAGGGATACTTTAAAAACACTATAAGAGATTTCGCCTTGTTAATTTTGATCTTTGATATAAGGCGCACTCCTGATTCCTTAGATGAAGCCCTCATTAAATTTGTAAAAAGCTTAAAGTACCCTTACCTAATTTTATTAAATAAAAAGGACACTCTAAAGGAAAAAGAAGTTAGTAGACAAATAGAGTTATACAAAGAAAGATTTTCTCTGCCCTCTGATGTTTACCCTTTAGCCATTTCCTGCAAAACTAAAGAGGGGATACAGGAAATTCGCAATAACCTTAAGAAGATTATAGAGCGCTGAAATTAAAGAAATATAACACCAAAAATTACTCGGTGTGGCTTTTCACGATTTGCCCAAAATCATATAAAAAAAAAATGTAGGGGCTCGTCTTGCTGAGCCCAGAACGGTTTAAAGGTTTGAATTAGGGGCAATTCAAGAATTGCTCAGAACTTCCAAAACCCGTAGGGGCAGCCCTTGCGTCTGCCCAAAATGCGGTTTAAAACCCCTTGGGCACCCGCAAGCCCAGCCCCTAGAGGGTTTAAATTCATTTTTAGGGCGATTCGTGAATCGGACCTACGGGTAGAACTTTTTGTGAACGGCGTGCCGTGCTCATACTGTGTGACTTTTCAAAAGAGTTAATAACTGTGCTACATAAAATTGTTGCCACATTCTCCTTCTTACTGCTTGTAATTCTTCAATTTTAAAGTTATGATAATATAACAAAAACTCAGGGGAATTAAAATGAAAAAGAGCTTCTATTTAATGATTTTATGCTTACTCTTCTTTTTGATTAGTTGTAGCCAAAAAGACCAAACTATTTCACTACCAACTCATACGGGAGAACGCATAAAGAACATACTTGTTTTACCCTTTGATTATTACTGTCCAACCGAAAAAGGAATTTCTTTCTACTGTCCAGTTTCTGGAGTTATTCCAGGGGAGATTGAAGTCAATGCAAAAGAAGTAATGGATAAATTGCTCAAAAAGGAGATTTCAGCCCTCTCATTGAGATATAATTTTTTTTATTTGACTCCTAATGAATATGAAATGTTATTAGAGGAAGCTTTAGAGAAGATGAAAGAACATCAAGCTTTAGTCAAATATTTTGCGGAAAGGACCCAAACTCAAGCCCTCCTTTATGGCAAAATTTTTCGCTTCAAAGAGAGGAAAGGTAGTAGTTGGAGTGTAAGTGAGCCAGCCTCAGTTGCCTTCACTTTAATTCTATATGATGGTCAGACAGGCAAGATTTTGTGGCAAAGAGTTTTTGATGAAACTCAGAAGCCTCTCAGTGAAAATTTGTTAAATCTTCCCTTATATGGAAAAATCAAATGGCTTACCGCTGAAGAATTAGCAGAGAGGGGGCTAAAAAATATTTTAAAAAGTTTCCCTCAGTAAAAAGATGCTCTTTATTCCTGCTATAGACTTAAGATCTGGGAAGGTAGTCCGACTATTTCAAGGAGACTATGAGAAAACCAAAGTTTATGGAGAAAATCCATTAGAGTATGCTCTTTTTTTTCAAAGAGAGGGAGCGGAGAGAATTCATATTGTAGACTTAGATGGAGCAAAAGAGGGCTTACCAGTCCATCTGGAGCTAATTAAGGAGATAGCTAAGGCTCTTTCTGTTCCCCTTCAGGTAGGTGGGGGTATAAGAACTTTTGAGGTTATAGAGGAATATTTCAATGCAGGTATTGCCCAGGTTATTCTTGGGACTAAAGCTTTAGTTTCAAAAGATTTTTTGAAAGAGGTAACCACAGCCTTTCCAAAAAGAGTTATAGTTAGCGTTGATGTTAGAGGAGAAAATGTAGCTATCTCAGGATGGCTTAAGACCAGTGAAATAAATTATCTTGATTTTTTAAAGGAACTTAATCTTTACCCTCTCTTTGCGATTATTCTCACTCTGATTGAGAGAGATGGAACAAGTCAGGGAATTGAAGTAAATCGTTTGGAGAAGGCTTTAAGGGTCTCAAAACATCCTCTTATTTTAGCGGGTGGGGTAAGTACTATTGAGGACATAAAAAGGCTTAAAGTTTTTGAAAGGGATGGTCTATGGGGAGTGATAAGTGGAAGAGCTATTTATGAGGGCACTCTCAACATAAAAGAAGCCATAGAAATAGCCAAAGCTTAGATTTATAAATGTCCTTAGAAACCTTACAGCATTGCTTAGTAGATGTCTTTTACAAGGAGAAAATCACCGTTGCCTATGTGAAGGAGATAAAATCCAAAAGATTACATCTCCTTCTGCCTACTGGAAGAGAAGAATTGATTAATCACTCAGCTTTACTTTCCCTTGGGAAGACAAAAATTCTTCCCGATAACCTAAATTATATTGAAGCGCTTCTTAAGGAAAAACAGGCACTAAGAGAGAAGCACAAGGAATCTTTCGATTTGAAAGAGCTTTGGGAAGTAGTGGTGGATGAGCTTGAAATTGCAGAGGCTTGGGATCTTGTACATCTCATCCTTGGGAGACCCCCAGATTGTGATGAAGTGGCTGGTTTTATGAGGAAAATTGCCGAAGAGAAGCTCTATTTTTCTATAGAAGGCCCTGATTTAGTCAAAATACGCTCCCGTGAGGAGGTCGCAAATACACTCCTTCAAAGAGAGAAAGAATTAGAAAGATTGAGATTTATGAGTGAAGCTGAAAATTTTCTTCAAGCCCTTATGGCTGATAGAACTGATCTAATAGATAGGGAAAGGATTAGCTTTTGGATAAATCTTTTAAAGGAGTATATTCTCAATGAAGAAAATTTTGTCTCTGGTAAGCTCTTAAGAGAGGTATTACATAAACATCAACTGGCAGATCCTCCCAAATTAGTAGATTTTTTGGTAAAGAAAAATTACTTAGAGGAAGATTGGTTTTATGAGCTTGAAAAATTCAAATATCCTACTCAATTTTCTCCCCGAGAACTTGAAGAAGTAAAACCTTTGAGTTCTGAAGAGATAGATTTTTCTAAGTATATTGATTTAAGGGATCTCTATACCTTTACTATTGATGCCCCAGAGACGGAAGACTATGATGATGCCTTAAGTATCAAAAAAGAAGGGAATGAAGTGGTACTCTTTGTGCATATTGCAGAGGTGGCAAGAACTATTACTCCATCTTTAGCCTTATGGGAGGGGGCTTTCGAGAGGGCGTCTACTTTGTATCTTCCCGAAACTATCTATCCTATGTTACCTTTTCCTCTATCCCATAAAAAATTCAGTTTAAGAATGGGAGAAGTAAAACCAAGCTTAACTTTTAAATTTAGATTTTCTAACTCTGGCCAAAAGATAGAAGCTCAAATTTTTCCAGCCCTCATTTCTGTAAAAAAAAGATTTACCTATGAAGAAGTAGATCAATACTTAGAAGCAGGAGATCCCTTTTGGCTTGAACTTTATCAATTACTCAAGCCCTTTAAGGAATTCCGTCATAGTAATGGAGCCTTGGCGGTAATTTTACCAGAGATTTTGGTTAAGGTATTACCAAATAAAGAAATTATCTGTAAGAAAATTGAAATGACGCCTTCAAGGGATCTCATTGCCGAGGCTATGATTTTAGCTAATTTTTATGGAGCAAAATTCATAATGGAGAATAACCTTCCAGGAATTTATCGGGCACAGAAGGCACCTTTTCAAGTGATTGAGGAGAGAGAAACCTCTTTATTTCATCAAATTCTACAATTAAAATTTATGGCTAAATCTGAGCTTACCCTTGAACCGTCCTATCATTCTGGACTTGGCCTTCCCTATTATACCACTCTTACCTCACCTATTAGACGTTTTTTAGATTTGCTTAATCAATATCAAATCCTGAGATACTTTGATAAAAAGCCCTTTTTCACTAAGGAGGAATTTTTAAAACTCTTGCCAGATTTACAGAGCAATATAGCTCGAGCACAAATGCTACAGGGAAGAAGAAAAAAATATTTTCTTCTTAAGTATTTAAAAATGTACAAAAAAGAGGAACCCTTAAAAGGTATAATTCTTGAAACACAAGGAAGGAAATATAGAGTATATCTTCCGGAATACAATCTTACTGGAGAAGTATTGGGTTATAAGGGAGATTTAGAGGCTGGAAGAGAAGTTAGGGTTAAAGTTGAAAAAGTAAACCCCCATCTTGAGATTCTTCGTCTCTCAATTGATTGATTGAGGCAGAATCTACTACATAGGAATTACCCTCTATCTTTTTAGCCTTATACATAGCAGCATCTGCTCTATTAATTAAATCTGAAACTGATTTTTCAAGCTCTCCTCTATCTATAAGCTGGGCAATACCTGCAGAGAGTGTAACTGGTTTATATGGCATATGATCCCATTCCTCAAAAATCCTTTCTACAATCTTTATGGCTACCTCATAAGTAGTATAGGGTAAAATAATCACAAATTCATCTCCTCCATATCTACAGACCTTGTCTACACCTCCTCTTGTATTTTTGCAAAAGACATTACCTACACTTATCAAAACCTTGTCTCCCTCTTTATGTCCAAAATTATCGTTGTAGAATTTAAATTTATCTAAATCTATCATAATTAGAGAGAGAGGATATTTTAATCTTATGGCTCGGTAAGTTTCCTCTCTAATGCTTATTTCAAAATGGCGCCTATTATAAGTTTGAGTTAGGGCATCCTCTACGATAAATCTTTCAATTTTTTTGTTTAAATAAAATTCTTTTAAAAGCTTCCAGAGTCTTGCTTTAAATTCACCTACTGAGAAGGGTTTAAAAATAACTTCGTCTGCTCCTGCAGTAAAAAGGTTACCAATATCAAAATTTTTATGATAATCTATCATTGCATACATAAGTAATTCTTGGTTGACTCTTTTTAATTCCTTTATAATTGTAATTACCTCCTCATCCAGGGTTTCTATGGCAAGGATGACTAAATGAAAATTATCCTTTAATAGAGTAGAAAATAGTTCTTTCAGGGATGGCACATAGGTACACTCTAATTGGGCAGACCTCAAAATCTCAAGGAGAAGTTCACTTATAAAGGGCTCGGGTTCATAAAGTATTGCATTAATCTTCAAACCTAATTCTGATTTTATTTTTTGAATTAATTCAATTAGGTCCATAAGCCTTTTCCCTTCAAGTAATCTCTTAAAATTTGGGGATGATCAAAGACAAGTTTATCCCAGGGTATTTCGTCTATTTTAAAGGATTTTGCCCTTTTGGCATCGTCTTGCCCTCTGAGTTCACCCTTACCTTTGGCAATGAATACAACGGCTAAGGTATGAAACCTTGGATCTCTCTTGGGATCCGAATAACAGCCTAAAAGTTTATCTATTTCTATATCTAAATTAGTTTCTTCTTTAGCTTCTCTGTGAGCAGCATCCTCTGCCCTCTCTCCATATTCAATAAAACCTCCTGGCAGAGCCCAACCTAAAGGTGGATTTTTGCGTTCAATCAAAACTATGCCTCCCTCATATTCTATTATGATATCTACAGCTGGAAGGGGATTGCGGAAGGGTTGAAAAGTTTTGGGATGTTTATGGCTTAAGATTTCAAGCATTTCCTCGTGAATAAAACCGTTTGAAGCAACTATAGTATCCATAAAGGGGTGATAGGGATTTCCTAAATAATCAGTCACTCTTCCTCCTGCTTCTTGCACTAAGAGAAAACCAGCTGCAGTGTCCCAAGGTTTTAAATAAGGCTCAAAAAAACCTTCATATCTTCCACAAGCTACATAAGCCAAATCTAAAGCTGCAGAACCAAATCTTCTAATGCCTTGAGAGCGTTGGATTAACTCTTCAAAGGGTACGATAAAAGGCTTAGCGTTTTCTAAAATTTTTGAGACTGGAAACCCA
>CALLJI010000072.1 GCA_938091475.1 uncultured Caldimicrobium sp.
TATGAAGAAGATGAAACAATGGTTATTGAGACCACAACCGATCATTTAGCAGAACGCTTAGGAAGAGCCCTATACAAAGCATACAAAGGCGACCTTGAGTTTAAATGGTCAAAGGGTGAAAAGTTAGTAAGAGTCTATTGGAGGAGAGACTAAGCTATGAGTAAACCTTTAGCCTTAGCCATAGATTTCAAAAAGTTTACACCAGCTATTATAACTACCGGAGAATTTCTTTTAGACCATATATATAAAAACTCCAAGGTAATCCTTTTTCATATCATTGAGCAATTTTTTACTGCTCCAGCCTATCTCCTTCCTTATCTTAACATTGAAAAAGAACGTTTAGAAAAGGAGTTGGAAAGCTTGGCTCAGCCTCTTTATAAAAAAAATTTGAAAGTGGAAAAAGTAGTGATTTTGGGAGATTTCTGGACTTCACTTAGACAGTTTACTGAAACTGTAGATCCAGAGCTTATCGTGCTTGGGTATGAACCTCATCTTCTCAAAATTCCCACGGCAGAAAAAATTTTAGAGCGCTTGGAGATCAGTTTTCTAGTAGTCAAAGAAAAACCCCTTAAAGCTTTAAGAAAAATTCTTTGTCCCTTTGATTTTTCAGAAAAGGCTATCTCTGCCCTCAAAAGGGCTTTTTTCTTTGCTAAAGAGACCGCCTCTGAACTTCTGGTTCTAAATGTAGTTAATGCTCTGGATTTGATGGATAATACCTGTAGACTCAGATATTTCTCGGAGAGAGAAAAAGAAATTCAAAGAGAATGGGAATCCCTTCTCCAACACCTCTCAGTACCCCAGATAAATTTCAGGTTTGAATGTAGATGTGGAAACAGATTAGAGGAAATTTTAAGGACAGTAGCAGAAGAAAATATAGACCTTATTATTATGGGAAGAAGAGGCAAAGTTTTACAAGTAGGTCTTGGTTCAGTGAGCAAAGCGGTGATTAAAAATACAAATATTCCTGTGTTTTTAGTAAATTAGTTCTTAACTATGCTTTTCTTAGAAGCTATAGTTTCACTTTTGATCATTCTACTCTGTGCTGAGATGTTTACAAATGGTATTGAAACCTTTGGTGAAAAACTTTCTCTTTCCCAAGCAGTTGTTGGGAGCATTTTAGCGGCAGTTGGTACTGCTTTACCTGAGACTATTATTCCTTTAGTAGCTATATTACTATATAAGGGAGAAGCTGGAGCTCAAATCGGAATTGGAGCTATATTAGGGGCTCCCTTTATGCTTTCAACTGCAGGCTTTTTCTTAGTAAGCTTAGGGATTACCGCAGGCTATCTCTTAAAAAGAAGAAAATTTGAAGTTCTCTTAGAAGAAAACACCTTCAAAAGGGACTTCCTTTTCTTTTTAACAAGTTACTCCTTAGCTATCTTTATACCCCTATTGTTTCCTAACCATCAAATATTGCATTATTTAGTAGCTTTACAGCTCCTTATAAATTATGCCATCTATTTGTATCTTACTTTTAGAGCGGAGAGTTTAGAAGTAGAAGCATATAAGGACCTTTATTTCGAAAAGCCTCTCCAATGGTTTAAAATTAAGCTTTCCAAAAGGGGAATAATTTTTTTAGCCTTTGTGCAAAGTGTTACAGCCTTAGTTATAATGGTAAAGGGGGCACATCTTTTTGTACATTCTTTAGAAGGAATATCTAAAGAATGGGGGGTATCTCCCCTTCTTTTTGCCCTAATTGTCGCTCCCGTTGCTACTGAACTTCCAGAAAAATTCAATAGTTTGCTTTGGGCACTTAGAGAAAAGGATGTGCTTGCCTTGGGAAATATGACAGGGGCAATGGTCTTTCAATCAACCTTTCCTGTAAGCATTGGGTTAGTCTTTACACCTTGGAAAATTGAGGGTTTAGCCCTCATCTCAGCTCTAACGGCCTTAGCCTTAGGTCTCTTCTATCTTCTCTGCTTAAAAATTTTCCGTAAAATCCCTCCCTATCTACTATGGCTTTCAGGAGCTTGTTATATAGTTTATATCATTATAGTCATCACCTCCCTTTAGAAAATGGATCACTATTACCTCAACTGGTTAAATAAGCACCAATTTCACGGGATTAAACCAGGTCTTTACCGCATTATCTCTTTATTAAAAGCCTTAGGAAATCCGCAGGTAAAATATCCAACTATCCATGTGGCTGGTACAAACGGAAAGGGGTCCACTTGTGCCATTCTTAACACGGTTCTTAGCAAGCACGGATTAAAGACAGGGCTTTATACTTCTCCCCACCTTCTTAAATTAAACGAACGCTTTAAGATAAATAATAAAGAAATTCCAGACAATACACTTTTAGAGCTATTAAAAATCCTTCACAAATTTGCTCCTGAGCCTATTACCTATTTTGAATTAACCACCGCCCTTGCCTTTCTCTATTTTGCAGAAGAAAAAGTTGATATAGCAGTTATTGAAACTGGTTTAGGTGGAAGACTTGATGCTACTAATGTTATTCACCCCATGGTTTCAGTGATTACCACTATTGGGTTTGATCATACTAAATACTTAGGAAAAACTATAAAAAAAATAGCCTTTGAGAAAGCTGGTATTATCAAAAGGGGAAAACCTGTAGTAACAGGTAAAGTTTCAGAGGAAGCTAAAGAGGTCATACTAAAAAGAGCAGAGGCTCTTTCCTCTCCTGTATATCTCTTGGGGAGAGATTTTTTTATCTTTTCTCAAGAGGGCCTTTGGAATTACCACGGAAAAAATTGCTTTAAAGAACTTAAGCTTTCTCTTCAAGGTGCCTATCAGGGACAGAATTTGGCTTTATCTTTAAAAACCCTGGAGATACTCAAAGAAAATGCCTTCCTCCCTCTTAGAGAAGATATACTCAAAGAAGCTCTGCTTGAAGTTAAGTGGGAAGGGCGTTTTAAGAGAATTTTCCTTGGAGATAAAGAAATTCTCTTAGATTGTGCGCATAACCCTCAAGGTGCCGAAGCTCTCAGAGCCTCTCTTGAGAAAGAAAAATTTTATCCCTACCTTCTTCTCCTTGGAGCAACCAATGAAGATGGCGAAAAACCCTTTCCTCTCCTGCTTGAGATACTCTCAAGTTCTGCGCAAAAAATCTTTCTTTCAGAATTTACTGCCGAGAGAAAAGTAGTGACCAAAGAGGAATGGGAAAGAGCCTTGGCTCACAAAGGACACATAGCACCTATAGAATATTTTAAGAATCCAGCCCAGGCTTTAGAATCAGCCTTAAAAGACGAAAGCTGCCAAAAGATTCTAATAACAGGATCCATCTATTTTATAGGCAACATTCTAAGTATTTTAGAGAAAATAAAATATGTCTGAATTTACTCCAGAACAAAGGGCTATTATAGAACATAAAGGAGATCTCCTTGTTCTTGCTGGCCCTGGCACAGGCAAAACCTTTACCCTTCTCCACAAAATTCAAAACCTTGTAGAAAAGGGCGTGCCTGAAGAAAAAATCTTACTTCTTACCTTTTCCCTTAAGGTTTGTCAAGAACTAAGAGAAAAAATAGACTCCTTAGGTTTGGGAAAAATAAAGGTGGATACCTTTCATGGATTAGCCTATGATCTCTATCGAGACTTTTATCAAAGGGAACCCCTCCTGATAAGTGAAAAAGAAAAGAGGGAAATTTTTAAAAAACTTGCCCTGAAAAAGGACTCTCTCAAAAATTATGAGGAGAAAAAAAGGTATTATGCCTATTTGGAAAAAATTGGAAGACTTGACTTTGATTATCTCCTTCTCAAAGTGGCAGATCTTAAACTTAACTCCTTTAAAGGATTTTGTGTGATAATAGATGAATTTCAGGATCTTTCTATGGAAATTCTCAAGTTTTTAACCCTTTTAAAGGAGGCTGAATTTTATCTCTTTGGGGATCCTAATCAAGCTATTTATGGCTTTAGAGGCGTAAACTTAGAAGCCATTAAAGAATTTCTCTCTCAATATAAGCCACACCTTAAAGTTTTGCCTCTCACTCAAAGTTTTAGATGCCCAAAGAAAATTTTAGAGGGAGCAGAAATTTTTAAGAAGAGTCCTTGGCTTGTTCCTCCCTACCAGAGTCTCAAAGAGGGAGGAATAATTCAGGGTTTTCACTTCTCAAATTCACAGGAGGAGAAAAATTTTCTCCTTAAACTTATAGTGAATCTTTTGGGTGGAACAGGTCTTGAAAACGCAAAATTGAAAAATATTTCACCTGCTGAGATTTTCATTCTTGGACGACTGCGAAAAGTACTTGACCCACTGAGGGACTTTTTACAAAGAGAGGGAATCCCTGTGGCTTTACCAGAAGAAAAGGCCATTGCCTTGAAATCAGAACTCTTAGAATGGGCAGAAAAATTAAAATACTATAAAATCCCCACAGAAAAACTCCTCTCTGAACTTTCTCCCTTTCTAAGAACTTTAATTTCAAATTGGTATGAGCTTTTTAGGAAGGATGCAGATAAATTAGCTGTCTATATGCAGAATTTATCTCCCCAAGAACTTATCTATCCAAATCTGGAGGGTATTAATATACTCACTATACATGCCTCAAAAGGTCTTGAAGCAAAGGTAGTAATCCTATACGGAGCTGAGGAAGATTTGATCCCTCTAAGAATTTTTGAGGATGTAGATTTAGAAGAGGAAAGAAGGCTTCTCTATGTAGCTATTACAAGAAGTAAAGAAGAATTTTATTTTATTTCTAATGGAGAGAGAAGGGTTTATCATTTCCTCTTATCAAAAGGGGTTTCCTCCTGGCTGAAGGACTTTCCTTTGAAAACCTTCTCTCCCCTTCCTCCCAAACCTACGCAGAAGCGCTTATTTTAAAGTTACTCTTTGAATTCAAAACCCTCTTTTTGAGCAAGCTGTTTCATTTTAGCTAAAGCCTTCTTTTCAATTTGACGAATTCTCTCCCTGGAAACTTTAAACATATAGCCTATTTCTTCTAAGGTATAACCTTCGTATTCTCCAAGTCCAAAGCGCATCCGAATAATCTTTTCCTCTCTAGGTGAGAGAGTGGAGAGAAATTTTTTAATCCTCTCTGAAATATCCTTTTTTCTAGTTTTTTCGTAGGGAGAGGGACTTTTTTTATTCTCAATGAAATTTCCTAAGGTGCTCTCTTCATCTCCAATAGGTGTTTCTAAGGAGACTGGATCTTTTGCGGTCTCAAAGATAACCAAAATCTTCTCATAGGGCACTTTAGATCTCTCGGCAATCTCCTCAGGAGTAGGCTCTCTCCCAAGTTCTTTGGTCATTTCATAAAATACCTTAAACACATAATTTTTTAATTCTAAAAAGTGCACAGGAAGTCTAATGGTGCGGGTTTTATCAAGGATAGCGCGAGTAATAGACTGCCTTATCCACCAGGAAGCATAGGTACTAAATTTATTCCCCTTTCTATAATCAAATCTATACACAGCTCTCATAAGTCCTAAATTACCTTCTTGAATAAGATCAGCCAAACTTAGACCCTGACGAATATATTTCTTAGCAATAGAGACTACTAACCTCAGATTTGCCTTTACCATCTCGTCTTTGGCTTTTTCTATTTGCAAAATGTGCCTCTTCATCTCCCCACAAAATCTTTGCATCCTTTTATCTTGGGAATGTTTTTGTGAAAGATGAGAAAGGGTTTTTTCAAAATAATTTACATAGCTTTTTTTGGGTTTTAAATTAGGATCCCTTTTTTTCCAATTCTGGATAGTTTCCTTAACTTCTCTGATTTCTGAAAGAGAAAAATTGCACTTTAAAAAGCCTTCAACTAAACTTTCAAAACCCTCTCTTATTTTTTTAGAGAGCTCCTCCTCCTTTTCTGGAGTTAAAAGTTCATATTTACCCATTTCTTTGAGATAAATGGAGAGTAACTCCTCGCTTCCAGGCTCGGTTAAACCCTCCTCTTCCTCTTCTAATTCCCTCTCTCCATAGGTAGTGAGTTCCTTCATCTTGTCTTGGACCCGCTTTTCAATAAATTCCTCTCTTTCATAGGGATCCATTTCCTTTAATTCAATTCGGTAAACTTCAAGGAGATCAAAGATTTCTTCCATTTTGTCTGGATCATTATATTCCTCAGGCAGGAGACTATTCAAAAGATCATAGGTGAGCTGTCCAGATTTTCCTAACTCTAAAATTTTGTCCTGCAACTCCTTTGTTACCATATAATAATATCAACCCTCCCCCTTTTGTAAAATCTCTTTTTTGACATTTTTTAAAATAATACACCTACCCCACATTTTGTAGGGGTAAAAAATTATCTCAAATACTAATCTTATAAAACAAATTACTATTTTTTTTATTTTAAAAAAAATTTCAAGTGCTCTCTTTTGAAAATAGTGCCCATTACTTTGAATCAATTAAAATTATCTATAAAAGAAGTAATATTTCTCAAGTTTTTAAAATTTTTTAAGTTAAATCCTTCCTTTTCAAATTCAAATTTTTTGCCGTGCCCAAATGGGATTTTACCCGTAGGGGCAGGGCTTGCCCCTGCCCAATTTTTGTAGGGGCACGGCACCGCCGTGCCCAAGAAGTTTATTTGTAGGGGCGATTCAAGAATCGCCCCCAAATCTGTAGGGGCACGGCACCGCCGTGCCCAATTTTTGGGCAGCCGCAAGGGTTGCCCCTACAAGATTTTTAATTTTTGGGCTCAGCGTGCTGAGCCCCTACATTTTTATTTCTTTTTTTCTCCTTGGGCACAGCATGCTGTGCCCCTACTGATTTTTGAAATTCCAAAAGATTTGAAATCGTAGGGGCACGGCACCGCCGTGCCCAGAAGGTTTATTTGTAAGGGCAGGGCTTGCCCCTGCCCAAAAGGTTTTAATAACCCTAATTGGGCAGCCGCAAGGGCTGCCCCTACAGGGTTTTTTTAATTTTTAGGACACAGCGTGCTGTCCCCTACAAAATACTTATTATAAACCAAAATAACAAAAAGTTACTATTCAAAATAGTAAAAAAGTGGAATAGGACCTTAGGAATAACAATTATACTCTAAGGTGAATTTACATAATAAATCGCTCCCTGT
>CALLJI010000073.1 GCA_938091475.1 uncultured Caldimicrobium sp.
GGGGGTGGGAATGTTTCAAAAATTGGAGGCTTTTTCAAGGTGTTATTCTTAATCGAAAAAATTTGTAGGGGAAGGCCTTGCGGTTGCCCCTATTGGGCACGGCAGTACCGAGCCCCTACACATTTGTGGGCGGTTCGTGAACCGCCCCTACATCAAAAATCTTTTGGGCACGACTTGTCGTGCCCCTACATCTTTGAATTTTCTTGAATTTTAGAGAAAACTGTAGGGGCTCGTCTTGCTGTGCCCAAAGAATTTAAAACAAATGTAGGGGCAAATCACGATTTGCCCTAAAAATTGGGCGATTCGAGAATCGCCCCTACCGATTTTAAACCCTTTTGGGCACGGCACACCGGCCCCTACATATTTAATTGGGCAATTTAATAACCACAGTAAGGAAAAAGAGCTTTAAATCTTTTCAATTTGTATTATATTTAGCAAGGGGTTAGAGGAAGATATGAAGGGCCAGATGCAGAGAGATAAAAATAAGGTTAAAAGTGAAATTTTGCTTCTCTATAAAAATGTAGATTTAGAAAAAATTCTAAAAAGTTATGAAGAGAGACTTTCTGATTTAAGGAGGTGTCTTTGACCCTGAAAAGATAAAGGGGGAGCTTTCAATCATTGAGGAAAAGATCCAAAAAATTGAAGCTTGGAATTCTCCTGAGTTAAAACACCTTTTAAAATTAAGAGCACAACATTTAGAGAGACTAAAAATACATAGTACCCTTGAAAAATTTTTCAATGATCTCTTAGATTGGTATCAACTTTACAAAGAAGAAGGAAGTTCTGATTTATTAGAAGCACTTCTTGAGGATTTACAGTCCTTTGAGAAACTCTATTTGGAAGAGGAGGCTAAGATTCTTCTTTCTGAAGAATATGATAACTCCCCTGCTATTTTAAGCATCCATGCAGGAACAGGTGGCACAGATGCGCAGGATTTTGCAGAAATGCTTCTTAGAATGTATACCAGATGGGCTGAGAAAAAAGGCTTTAGTGTAAAATTGGTAGATTATCTACCAGGAGAGGAAGCAGGCATAAAGAATGCAGTTCTACATATTGAAGGCGAGTGGGCCTATGGTCTTTTAAAGGGCGAAAAGGGGGTACACAGACTCATTAGAATTTCTCCCTTTGATGCTAATGCCAGGAGACATACCTCTTTTGCCTCTGTAACTGTCATTCCAGAAATTGAAGAAGAAGTAGAGGTAGAAATCCGCCCAGAAGATTTAAAAATTGAAACTATGAGAGCAAGTGGACACGGTGGCCAACATGTTAATAAAACTGAAAGTGCCGTACGCATAACTCATCTTCCAAGTGGTATTGTGGTTACCTGTCAAAATGAAAGAAGTCAACACCTAAATAAAGCTTTAGCTCTTAAAATTTTGAAGTCAAGGCTCTATCAATTGGAAAAGCAAAAACTGGAAGAAAAAAAAGAAGCTCTTATTGGCACCAAAAAAGAAATTAGTTGGGGAAACCAAATTAGAAGTTACATTCTTCATCCTTACAAGGTCATAAAGGATCATCGCACCCAGTCAGAATGCTATAAAGTAGAAGAGTTTTTAGACGGAGAAATGGATATTTTTATTAGAGACTATCTCCTCTGGTACTCAAAAAATAAAAATAAGGAGCAACTTAATGAAGAAAGAAAAAATTAAAGCCTTAGTTATGTTAGAGGATGGCACCCATTTTTGGGGCTTCTCCTTTACCATTAGAGGTGAAACCTTTGGTGAGATAGTCTTTAATACGGGAATAACTGGATATCAGGAGATTTTAACGGATCCCTCTTATTATGGGCAAATTGTTACTATGACCTATCCTCTCATTGGTAACTATGGTATTAATTCTGAGGATATGGAAAGCAAAAAAATACAAGTAGCTGGATTTATAGTGAGAGAGTATCAGCCTTTTTATAGCAACTACAGGGCAGAAGCCTCTTTGGGGGATTGGCTTACAAAAAATAATATTCTTGCAGTTGAAGGAGTAGACACCCGTGCCCTTACTCGATATCTCAGAAACTTTGGTGCAATGAAAGGGGGGATTACCACAGAAACTTTGAATCCCAAAGAATTTTTAGAGAAAATCAAGCACAGCCCTGATTATGTGGGAAGAGATCTTGTGCAATTTGTAACCACTGATAAACCCTATTATTATGATAGAGAGGGCTTTGATTTCTCTGTAAACACCTTTAAAGGAAAAGGGCATTACAAAATTGCTGTTTTAGATTGTGGACTAAAATATAATCAGTTAAGACTTTTGGCAGAGAGAGGAGCAGAATGTTTGGTTTTTCCAGCTTTTACATCTGCTTTTGATATCTTGTCTCACAATCCCGATGGGATATTTCTCTCGAATGGGCCTGGAGACCCAGCACCTCTGCATTATATAGTCAATACAGTTAGAGAACTCTTAGGGAAAAAACCTATCTTTGGAATATGCCTTGGCCATCAAATTTTAGGACAAGCCCTGGGTGCTTCTACTTACAAACTAAAATTTGGCCATCGAGGGATAAATCATCCAGTCTTAAATTTGTTTAACAAAAAAGTGGAGATAACCTCCCAAAATCACGGTTTTTGTGTTAAGAAAGAAGAACTTCCTAAAGACACCCTTATTACCCATATAAACTTAAATGACAATACCTTAGAAGGAATTTATCACCCAGACCTGAAAGCCTTTTCAGTGCAATATCACCCTGAGAATGCCCCTGGTCCCCACGACTCTCTTTATCTCTTTGATACCTTTATACGCTTAATTGAAGGCAAGGATGAGGCTCTTTACTCTTAAGGACCTTCCTCTTTCCATTGAGACAGCCCTTACTGTTGGAGCCTTTGACGGGATTCACTTGGGGCACAAAGCCCTTATTCAAGAAACCCTTAAAACTGCTCAAACTTTAAAAATTGAGTCTGCTTTACTAACCTTTGATCCCCATCCAAGGAAGGTGCTTCAACCTCAGCTAAAGCTTAAACTTCTTACTACCTTAGAAGAAAAAATAAAACTTATTGAAAAGGAGGGGATTTCTAATCTCATTATTTTGCCTTTCACTAAGTCTATAGCGGAACTTTCTCCAGAGCTATTTGTTGAGAAATATCTTGTAGATATGTTGAAAGTAAAGACTATTATAGTAGGCTTTAATTTTTATTTTGGGAGAGGTCGCACAGGTAATACTGAACTTTTAAAGAGACTTGGAGAAAAATATCACTTTTCAGTTAATATTTTGCCACCAGTAAAAATAGGGAATAGAACCGTTTCCAGTACCTTGATTAGGGAGTTGCTTTTAAAGGGTGAAGTGGAAGAGGCAAACTCTCTTTTGGGTAGACCATATTCCCTTTCTGGAAAGGTTATTCCTGGAAAGGGAAGAGGAAAAATTCTCGGATTTCCTACAGCAAATCTTTTTGTGACCGAAGATAAGCTCTTACCTGCTCAAGGAGTCTATGCGGTTTGGGCTTATCTTGAAGGACAAAAATATCAAGGAGCCCTAAACATTGGAACAAACCCAACCTTTGGAGAAAAATCCATCTCTATTGAGGTACATTTATTAGACTATAATCATAATCATCCCCTTTATGGAAAAATCTTAGAAATTCACTTTGTTAAAAGAATTAGAGCAGAAAAAAAGTTTGATAATGTAGAGAAATTAAAAGAACAAATTCAGAAGGATTGCAAACAAATCCAAGAAATTTTATGTCATTTATAAGGTCTTGGCACACTTTTTCACTATTTTGAATTGCCACATTCTTCTTTCTATGGCTTCAACTATTTAATGGTATTTTGTAGGGGCTCGTCTTGCTATGCCCGAAAAA
This sequence comes from uncultured Caldimicrobium sp., assembly GCA_938091475.1. Taxonomy (GTDB): domain Bacteria; phylum Desulfobacterota; class Thermodesulfobacteria; order Thermodesulfobacteriales; family Thermodesulfobacteriaceae; genus Caldimicrobium. Next base: position 3,789 of record CALLJI010000073.1, read on the forward strand.
TTAAAAAAGTAGGGTCAAATCACGATTTGCCCCAAAAATTTGGGCGATTCGTGAATCGCCCCTACAGATGAAACCCATATGGGCACGGCGGTGCCGTGCCCCTACGAAAAAACCTCTTGGGCACGACATGTCGTGCCCCTACTTTTTTATATTTTTGGAAAAAACTAGTAGGGGCTCAGCATGCTGAGCCCAAAAAATTTAAAACTGTATCCGCAACCTTTGCGGTTGCCTAATTTAGGGCAAGGCATGCCTTGCCCCTTCAAACAGAACCATTTGTGTAGAGTATACTGCACCATTTATATGACATTTTGTAATAGTAATTTATTGTGACTTTTTGAAAAGTAATCGCAAATATAAGAAATTTTATCCTATACCTTCTTTTGTTTTTTCAATTCTTCTACAAAGGCCTCATAAACATTAATCTTTTTACCAATCTTCTTAGGAATTTCTATACCTCTTTTCCTTAACTCATTTACTATTTTATTTACTTGAAATTTACTGATACCCAATTTTTCACCAATTTGAGATGCACTCATATGAGCATAATTTTCATAAACAAACCTTACATCATCTAAGGTAACTGGTCTATTTCTCTTTCTCATAGTTAATCCCTCCTTATAGTTTTCTGTTTTAAAAATATATTACATTTTTTTAAAAAGTAAATAGATCTGACTTGACTTTAAGTTCTCTGACATAATTAACCTTAACAGTAGCATATCTGTCTAAAAGATAAACAATATTTCCTCTATCTTGTAAAATTAGATTAGAGTAACTTTAAAGATCAATATTTAAGGATTTAGGTAGTGTTTTAAAGGCTGAATATAAGGTTAGGTCAAAATGTAAGGGGGTTATAGTTATATAACCCTTTTTTAAGGCAATCACATCTGTGTCTTCATCTTCCTCAGTGTGTTCTTCTGCTCCTTGCCAGTAATAAATTTTACCATGTAGATCCAATCTTTTTTCAAAGATTTCTCTTAATTTTGCGGTAGATTGCCTGACTATTTTTATACCTTTTATTTGGTGGGGGTTTAGATGAGGAATGTTAATATTTAAACAAAAGGGCTCCTCAAGAGGAAGCCCCTTTAAGTTTTGCGCAAACTTTGAGACAAAGTAAGCTGCAAAGCAATAATCAATCTGCTCAAAGGCATCTATAGATACAGCTATACCATTATATCCAAGAATTTTTGCCTCCGTTGCTGCTGAAACTGTACCTGAATATAGCACATTTATCCCCACATTTGGACCTCTATTAATACCAGAAATAACTAAGTCTACAGGACCAATCAGTTCATACAGGGCTAACTTTACACAATCAGCAGGTGTGCCAGATACAGCATATCCCCAAAAATGTTTCCCCCTTCTGACCTCTCTAACCCTCAGGGGATAGTGAATAGTTATAGCATGTCCAACGGCGCTTCTTTCTACTTCCGGGGCTACTATGTAAACTTCATGCTCTTCCCTTAGCGCAAAATATAAACCACAAAGGCCATCAGCATAAATTCCATCATCATTTGTAATCAAAATTTTCATTTTAAAACTCCTTAAACTTTGCCTTAATATAAAGCAAACAATGTTTTCTATACTGACAATAATCTTTCAAATGCATACAGCCCTTAATCACTGGAACCCATTCCTGATATTTTTCACAATAGAGCCTTTCTTCTCTTTCCTCTTTTTTCTCCTGTTCCTTCATTTTTTAACTCCTATAGGAGGCATTAATTTTTATATATTCTTCTGTTAAATCGCAAGTTAAAAGAGAGTAGCTTTGCTTACCCCTTTTTAGCCTTATTTGCAGATCAATGTCTGATTTTCTTAACTCCCTTTTAATCTCTTCTTCCGGAGTTATAAATTTTAACTCCTTTATCCAAGGTTTTCCATTAAGAATAAGTTCTACCTCTTCTGCTTCAAAGGGAATCTTTGTCTTCCCAAGAGCAGAAAAAATTCTTCCCCAGTTAGGATCTTCGCCATAAAAAGCTGTTTTAACAAGGGGAGACTCTGCTACACTTCTGGCTAAAATTTCGGCTTCGCTTTTACTTTTAGCACCTTTTATGGAAATCTTTATCACCTTTGAAGCCCCCTCTCCATCCTTTACTATTAAATGAGCTAATTCCTCAAGCACCTCAAAAAAATGGACAGAAAAATCCTCTATCTTTTCAAGCTTTTTAGCCCCACTTGACAAAGCATATACGGTATCATTGGTACTTGTATCTCCATCTACAGTGATTCTATTAAAACTCTTCTCAACACCCCTTTGAAGTAATCTTTTAAGTTCTTCCTTGGTTAATTGGGCATCCGTTAAGATAAATCCTAACATTGTTGCCATATTAGGGGCAATCATTCCTGCTCCTTTAGCTATTCCTAAGATATGTATACCTTCTTTAGTCTTTTTGGAGACAATTTTGGGGAAGGTATCTGTAGTCATTATAGCCATAGCAAAAGAAGTGTATTTCTCTTCTGCAAGTTCTTCAACAAGTTTTGGCAGATTGGGTAAAATCTTCTCTACAGGCAAGGGCTCTCCTATTACGCCAGTTGAGGCAGGCAAAATTTCTTCTTTTTTTATCTTGAGAATCTTTGATAGCTCCTCTAACACTGTATAAGCTCTCTTTATTCCTTCTTCCCCTGTGCAGGCGTTGGCAACTCCACTATTGACTAAAATAGCCTTAGTTGAGGAATTTTTAATATGCTTCATTCCAATTAACACTGGAGCTGCTTTTTGACTGTTTTTCGTAAATACACCCCAGGAAATTCCCTTTCCTTCACAATAGATCAAACCTAAATCTAATTTATCCTTCTTTCTTATACCACAGGGTAGAGCAGAAAATTTAAAACCAAGAGGAATAAACATTTTTATCCCCTCCTTCAAAACTTATTTGATATAATAGTCAAATATTAAAAGTAGGGCAGAGATAACTAAAAATATATTTACCAAATGATAATACACTTTAGTTGAAATACGAGTATAAAACTTTTGACCAATTAATAAACCTAATATCACTAAGGGCAAGAGGAAGAAATAGGCTTTAAGATGAACTATAGATAAATTGCCAGCTAAATAGTGATTAATTGCAGCTACAAGTGCTGTAAAAGTAAAAATTAGCTGTAGCGTAGCTTTAAAGAGATTTTTGTCAAAATTTAACAAAGCCAGATAGATTACAATAGGTGGTCCCGGAGTGTTCAGTAACCCACCCAATAAACCTACTAAAAAAGCTATTCCTAAGGAGAGAGGACTACTGAATAACTTAGGGTTTATAGTATGCACAAATTCTCTTTGCATGCCCCTTTTCCATTGAAGAACTTCCCAAGAGAAATACAAAAGAATGGCAATAAAAAGAATTATTCTTAAGGCACCCTCTGAGAAAAAAACAAACCCTTTAACACCAAGAATTATTCCCAAAACAATGACAATGAAGAAGAGAAAGGGGATTTTAAAAATTCTTTTTTCTTTTAGTATAAAGAGCATAATTAGATTTACAGTGAAGGAGAAAAGAGATAGCAAAGGGACAGCAAATTTAACACTTTTGAATAGGGCAAGCAGAGGCAAAGCTGTTAAAGCAAAGGCAAAGCCAACTAATCCATGAATTAACCCAGAAATAAAGAGAATAAAGGCTATAGAGAGTGTCTCAATCATTCCTTAAGCAGAACTTTGGTTATGATGAAAAGCTGATA
>CALLJI010000074.1 GCA_938091475.1 uncultured Caldimicrobium sp.
AGGTAGCATAGAGGAGATCAAAAGTAAAGCTAAAGAACTTCTTGAAGAGAAAAAAAGTACTCTTTCAGAAACTTTAGAAAAAGCTAAAGAAGCCGTTCTCCAAAAGAAAGAAGAACTTACAGAAAAATTCTTTAAAAAAGAAGAAGGGCAAAGTTAAAAATAAATCTACCAGGCAAATTTCTCCTTTAGAATCTTGAAATAAGTCTTAGAAGGCGAGGAGACTAATCTCAGAAATCTTCTGGCTTTTTTGAATTTAACCATACCCTCAGGAGCAATAAACCAATTTTCTTGACCATCAAGTAGTAGGTGTATATCTTCTTTTCCTCCACCGATAATTTTTACTTCAATTACAGCGTCATCTGGTATTAGAAAAGGTTTATGGTTAATTTTAAAGGAGCAAATGGGAGTTAAAATAAAGGCTTTTACTTTTGGATGAACTACTGGACCACCGGCAGATAAATTGTAAGCTGTTGAACCAGTAGGGGTGCTAATAATTAATCCATCTCCATAGACTTCGATAAAATCCTCTTCCATAATTTTTACCTTTAAGGTGATAATTTTACCCAAAGGACCTTTAAGAAGTGCAGCTTCATTTAATACCACATAATCTTTGTCTTCATAGCAAACCTTTAATAGTCGCCTCTCTTCGAACTCTATTTTACCTTCTCTCCATAATTCCAAAATCTTTGGTAATTCCGGAATAGTTATCTCTGTGAGAAATCCAAATTTGCCCATATTAACGCCGATTATGGGAAGGTTAGATTGGTAAGCATAGGGAACTGCTCTAAGAAAGGTTCCGTCTCCCCCCAGTACTAAAATGCCTTCAAAATTTTCTTTAGCTTTTTTCAAAGGCAAATTTAATTCTTTAAGGTCAATTAATTCAAGATTAAATTTTTTTACGATGCTTAAAAATTCTACGGGCTCAACAAGCTCTGCCTTTTTTAAATAAAGAAATCTCATTTTTCTCACCTCTTAATGGAAAATACCCAAAAGAATTAGGCTTGTCAAGAAATAAATGAGAATGTCCTAAAAATTGTATGAGCTCCGAACTGCGGTGTCTAAAAGGCTAAAATTAGTAGGGGCGATTCACGAATCGCCCCAATTTTGTAGGGGCACGGCACCGCCGTGCCCAAGGTGGGCAGCCGCAAGGGTTGCCCCTACAAAATTTGGAATTTTGGGGCAATTCCTGAATTGCCTCTACCGATTTAACCCTTTAAATCTATTGGGCACAGCATGCTGTGCCCCTACAGTTTTTAAAACCAAAAACATAACGGTGTAGGGGCACGACATGTCGTGCCCAAGGGTTTGATATGTAGGGTCGATTCACGAATTGCCCAAGAGGTTTATTCGTAGAGGCACGGCACCGCCGTGCCCATATAGGTTTCATATGTAGGGGCAGGGCTTGCCCCTGCCCAAAAGGTTTTAAAAACCATAATACAATTCAATAACAGAAAGCGAAGAAAGAAGAATGTGACCATTCAAAATAGTAATAAAGTGTGACTTGACATTAGTAATAACAAAAATAAATTTAAGAGTAGCATAAAAATGATGTTTCCCAAAATCCGCCGAAGAAAAACTAATGTTGTTTATGTAGGTTCTGTGGGAATTGGAGGGGATTTTCCTATTAGAGTTCAGAGTATGACAAATACGGATACAAGAGATATAGAGGCAACTCTTAGACAAATTTATACCTTATCTGAAGCAGGTTGTGAAATAGTAAGAGTTGCCTTACCTGATGAAAAAGCTGTTGTATCTCTAAAAGAAATCGTGAAAAACAGTCCTATACCCATTATTGGCGATCTCCACTTTAACACTGCCCTTGGAGAAAAAGCCATTGAGGCAGGAGTGGCAGGTCTTCGAATCAATCCAGGGACTTTTAAAAATAAGAAACGCTTAGATAGATTAATACTTATGTGTAAAGAAAGGGGAGTTTGTATAAGAGTGGGTGTCAATGCTGGATCCTTAGAGGGTGAAATTTTAAAGAAATATAAAAAACCTTCCGCAGAAGCTATGGTAGAAAGTGCCCTTAGATGGGTCAATTACATTACAGAAAAGTTTTCTTATGATAACTTAAAAGTTTCCTTAAAATCTTCCCATTGGTGGGAAACTGTAAGGGCATATGAGGAATTTTCTAAAAAATCCCCCTTTCCCCTTCACATAGGTGTAACTGAAGCGGGAGGATTAATTCCTGGCACCATCAAAAACACTATGGCTGTCACTTATCTTCTTCTTAAAGGTATAGGGGATACCATTAGAATTTCTTTAACTGCTGATCCTAAGGAGGAGGTTTATGTAGCTTATGAAATCCTAAAAAATTTAGGCCTAAGAACTTTGCATCCAGATATCATTGCCTGTCCCACCTGCGGAAGATGTGAAATAAATTTAATGCCCCTTTATGAAGAGGTGGAAAAATGGGCCAAAAAGGTTAAGGCCAACTTAAAACTGGCTGTAATGGGTTGCGTGGTTAATGGTCCAGGTGAAGCCAAAGAAGCTGATCTGGGAATAGCAGGTGGGAAGGGAGTAGGAATAATTTTTAAAGAGGGAAAAATTATAAAAAAAGTAAGCGAAGAAGCCCTTTTAAAGGAATTTTTTGAAGAAATCGAAAGATTTTTAAGGGACCATCCAGAAAGACTTAACCCTTAAGCTCTTTTATCCACTCGTAAAGGACCTTTGTTGATAGTCCATATTTTTCTCTCAGTCTTTTGGCAATCTCCTTAGGCTTAAGCTTTAATTTCATAAGTTCCCTCATTTCCCTCTTAATTTTTTCTAAGTCTATGAAGGCTTGAGGACTTACCTCTTCTTTAGTTGCTCTCTTTCCTACGATTAAAGTGATTTCTCCTTTTATTTCTTCTCGTTTTAGTAGCTCCCTCAGTGAACTATAGCATAGCTCTTCATACCTCTTGGTTAATTCTCTTGCCAAAAAAGCCTCCCTGTCTCCTAAATACTTTATTAGAATTGCCAAAGTTTTATGAAAACGGTGAGGTGGGATAAACAAGAGTAAAGGTAAATCTGGAGGAAGATTTTCAATTCTCTCTTTTATTTCCTTCTCTCTTTTTGGTAAAAATCCTAAAAAAATAAAACCTTGGGACAAATCAATGGGAGAAATGGAGGCTGCTGCTGTAAGAGAGGACGGTCCTGGAATAGGAACAGTGTTAAACCCTTCCAAAAGCACCCGTCTTATTAGTTTACCACCTGGGTCAGAAAGAAGAGGGGTTCCAGCTTCACTACAGAGAGCAATTCTTTTCCCCTCCTTTAACCAGGCAATAATTTGATCTTCTTTAGACGCTTCTACCTCTTTATAGAAACTAATGACCTTCTTTGGAGGTAATTTATAAGCCTTTTCTAATTTTTTGAAACTTCTTGTATCTTCTGTAAGGACAAGATCTACCTCTTTTAAGACCTCAAGTGCTCTTAGAGTGATATCTTTGAGATTACCTATGGGTAATGCTACTACATATAGGATACCCAAGTTTACTCTTTCTCTTTACATTCTGGGCAAAGTCCAGAAAAAACTACCTGGAAGTCTTCTACCATACAATCACTTAAATCTTCAGGTATAAATATTTCAAAGCGACTTTCCACATCTAATATCTTTCCACATCCCTTGCACACAAAATGATGATGGGGATGAGTAAAGGGATCGAACCTTTTTTTAGAACTATCAAGTCCTAACTCTTTAACTAAGCCTTTCTTTATAAGCACTTCCAAGGTATTATAAATGGTTGCAAAGGACATACTGGGGAATCTCTCTTTCAAAGCACTATAAATATCTTCTGCAGAAGGATGCTCTGTATTGTTCTCTAAATATTCTAAAATAGCTAAGCGTTGGGGAGTTAATTTTAAGCCTATACTTTTATAAAATTCAAGTTTTTTGGCTCTTTCCTTAGGTATGTTGCTAGTCCTCATTTTAACTCCCTCTTTAATTAGATTTTATTTTAGTTTAAAACTTTTTTGTTATTTGTCAAGTTTTTATCTAATTGTTCCAAAATTTATAGTGACTCTGCCCCGCCATGACCAAGGTGGGCAGCCGCAAGGGCTGCCCCTACAGGTTTTGATTTTTTTGGGCACAACGTGCTGTGCTCCTACATTTTTTATACTCTTGGGGCAATTCCTGAATTACCCCTATCCTTTGTTTTGAACTCCTTGGGCACAGCAAGACGCGCCCCTATTCTTCTTTTTTCTCTTTAATATTTGTTGGGGGGATTAGTCTTAAGCCGGCGGTGGGGATTGAACCCACGACCTGTGGATTACGAATCCACTGCTCTGCCCCTGAGCTACGCCGGCACCTCTACTTAAAATTAACCCTAAATTCTTGGACCTTCAAGTACCCTTTTTCTACTAACTACAGCTAAGATGGAGAGAAAGACCAAAAAGAGAAGAATAAAAAGCCTCGCCAACCACTTGTTTACATCAGGCTCCTCTAAAACCACCCCCAGTTTCTCACTAAACCAAAAATAACCAATAAAGAAAATAAAAAGGGGAGAAATAATCCCTGCTATGTATACAAAAAATTTAGGTAATTTCCAAGCGGTATCCCTGGTAAGTTCTTCATAAAAGTTATTAATTCCAAAAAGCCAAATAAAAATTAGAATTTCTAT
>CALLJI010000075.1 GCA_938091475.1 uncultured Caldimicrobium sp.
GTGCAAAGTGAGAGCTCTCTCCGAACCTCCTTAATTCAAGGTTTTACAGATAATAAAAGCCCCTTGGGAGCCTCTTTTTCTTTTCAAGACTTTTTCTTATTTCTAATTAATTCTCTTACCACAGGAGCTTCTTTAGAGGAGCTATCCCTTCTAAAGGGGATTAATCCAGAAGGAGAGCTTTTACCCACTAATAAGGATAATACTCTAAATTTATCCCCTCTACAAGATTTATCCACCCCTAATAACAAAAGTTTTCTCTCTGAAGGGGATCCCTCTCAAAGAGATAACCTTATTAACCCTCTTTGGAATCTATTTATAAATTTCTTATTATATGCAACCAGTGAGCCTACTGAAACTTCAGAAGTTAAGAGCAATCAAGACTTCGTAAGCAATACTCTCCTTCCCTTTGACAGAATAAGCTTTGAAGAAGGGGAAAAAATCTATCCAACCATAAGGGAAGACCTCTCTACTCTATTTAATTCTACCCTTTCAGATATAAAGGAAGAAGAGCTTCCTCATCTCTGGAAGGAACTTGAAAAAGTCATAGAGGAGAGATTTTCTCTGATTAAGGCACCATCTCAAGAGGTAAAAAATTTCTTGGAAGAGGCAAAGGGTGCCTTTATTCGCTTCCTTGAAAGGGCGTTTTCCCAATTTTTCAATCAATCTCTCTCTGAGGCAAATCCTTTGAATCCCCATTCTCCAACTGATCCTAAATACAATCTACTTAAGACAGATCTTACTAAAGAAGATACCTCTTTGGCAAAGGCCTTAGTCAACATCGCCGATCTTACTCGGACTTCCGATCTTACTCAAACCGAACCACATCCTTTAAAAGGTGTAAGCAAAAGTTTTTATGCCCTTCCAGAAAATCTAAGGAAAGAAGTTAGAGAGGAGATCGTTAAAATTGCTTATAATAATCAAAATGACAAGGGAAACGAGCCTTATATATCTAAAGAGATTTTTCTTTCTGCAAAGAAAACCATCCTAAGCAAAGTTTTTCCAGAGGAAAGCCCTTATGAGTCTCCCCAAAATGCTTTAGAAAACTTCCCACCATACAAAGAGGTACCTCCCTTAAACACCTATAAATTGCACTTAGCGAGCGAAATAACCAGGGGAAACTCCCTTAGTGAGACTCACATTTCAAGGGCAGAGGCTGGCCTTAGGCTTGAAAACTTCGCTGAGGTTATCAAGAATTTTACCATTGAACTTAAGCCCTCTGGAGAAAAAAGGGCTGAGTTTGAGCTTGAGCCCCCTGAGCTTGGCAAATTAGAGCTTAAAGTGAAGGTAAAGGAGGGAGAAGTAGAAATTTTAGCGCGGGTTGAGAAGGCGGAAACCCTGAGTTTACTTAGAAATGAATTGACCCAAATTAGAAACGATCTTGAGGCTCTCGGACTTAAATTAAAGGACCTTCAGCTCTCCCTTGGGTTTTCTGGTGAAGGCAATCCCTTTGCCGAGAGGGGAGAGGGGGATAAGAGAGGCACAAATAGAGAAAAGGCTGGAAAACTTTGGATTGAAACAAAGGAGGAAGAGCCCTCGTTCTTCCCAAAGGGTAGACTCTATAAGATTGTTTAAGGAGGAAAGAAAATGGGAGTTATAGAGAAAGTTAATGAAAAAACCGCTCAACCTGCTGATCTCAAGCGCATACCCAAAAAAGTTTTAGACAAAGAAGCCTTTATGCAGCTCTTTATCACCCAACTTCAATATCAAGACCCCATGAAACCTATGGAAAACCATGAAATGGCTCTGCAACTGGCTGCCTTTAATCAGGTAGACCAGCTCTTTCACCTAAATGAAAAACTGGAAAAATTGGTAGACCTCTACAAGACAAACGAATACACACTCCTTGCCAATATGGTAGGAAAGGAAGTAAAAATTGAGGGAAATACCTTGCGCATTGAAAATGGGAATTTTCTTGGAGCAAGTTTTGAACTCTCAGAACCTGCAAATACAGTTAATATAACCATTCGAGACAATCGGGGTAGAGTGATTAAAACTATGACCCTTCATAATCTCCCCCAGGGCACACATCCTCTAAATTGGGATGGAAAGGATGAATTGGGCTATCCTCTTCCTGATGGGAATTATAAAGTTTCCATTACCACTGGATCAGGAGAAAGCCTCAAATCCATTACTCCCATGGTAGTGGCCAAAGTTACAGGGGCTCTTTTAGGGGATAAACCCTCTTTAAAGATAAATGATGCAGATATTATCAGTCTAAACCAAATCAAAGAGGTTATAGGGAGGTAAGTTATGGGCTTGTTTGGGACTATGTTTGTGGGATACACGGGTTTATACAGTGATTCCCTTGCTACCAAGGTTTCCGCTGACAATATCACTAATCTAAATACTACTGGTTTTAAAGGAAGTAGGACTGAGTTTGCCGATAAATTGGTTAGGTATAGTGAAGTTTTTGGAAGAGAAAGGGGGTATGGGACCACTATAAAACAGATTAGACCTCTTTTTACACAAGGCAGCGTCTACACCACAGATTTGCCCACGGATTTAGCTATCTCTGGAAAGGGCTTTTTTATAGTTTCAGATAAAAAGAACAATTTGTATTATACTCGGGATGGGCAGTTTTATCTAAATGAAGTAGATGAAAACTACTTCAGTCTACAAAATTCACTCGGTATGAACCTCTTGGGAACCTCGCCGGAGATTACTCATCCCAATATAGGGGATTTGAAACAAAACCTTATTCCTAAGGTAATGCCACCCAAAGCCACCTCCTTACTTAAACCCCATCTTATTTTAGACTCAACTAAACCAGTAAATCCCTATTCCTTACTTACTCAATACGATACCTCTGCCAATCCAGAAAAACCTCTCCCCGATGGCTATTATAACTGGGTCTTTGATTTGGATTTCTATACTACTCAAGGCCATCTTGAAAAGCTTAAACTTTATGTAGATAGAGGGGAGACGGCAGATTCTTACGAGGTACTTCTTGCCCTTTCTAATCCCTCTCAA
>CALLJI010000076.1 GCA_938091475.1 uncultured Caldimicrobium sp.
TCCACAGCCTTATTAAAAGCTGGATCTTCAGCCTTCCTAAGAAAGGAAACCCTTATGATTTCACCTGCTGGATTAACCTCAATCTCAACTAAGGCAGATAAATGCGCTTTGTTTTTTAAATAAATAGGCACCTCAAAATGGGTCTGGAGTTTTCTTTTCACAAGCAAGAGAAACTCCTCGGAGAGTTTCATTTGAGGCTGGGAGGTAGGAAGCTCCTTAAGTTCCCCTTGGGTCTTCTCCAAATTTTGTCCTTGATGAGAAGCTTCTTCCCCTTTGAATCCTTGCTCTTTTTGCAAGGAACTTAGACGAGATTTTAAAAAATTTTCCTCTTCAAGCGCTTTTTCTTCTTTTTGTGCTTTTTTTTGTAAGGCTAAAAGCCTCTCCTTTAAGAGATTTTCCTCTCTTAAAGGTTCCTTAGAGACGATGACTTTTTCTTTGGGGGTAGAAGATTCTTTTTTAAGTTTTTCCTCGGGTAAACTCACCTTAGGTGAGGGGGGAATAGAAGGGGGTGCTTGAGGCAGATCGGTTGGTGAACTTGGCACCTCAAGGCGTGGGGTTTCAAGCAAAGTAATTTTAATCTCTTCTTTTTTTTTGACAGAAAAGCTAAGCCCTGTAACAAGAAGAGTCAAAAAGAGTAGATTGAAAAGAAGGGACAGGCTCAGAGAGAGAAGATTTAGGGTCATTTTTCTGGAAGAGTCAACAATCCAATCTGGGTAAAACCAGCCCTCTTTACCTCCGCCAATACCTTTGCTACCACCTCATATACCACTCTTCTATCTGCTTCAACTTGCACTTCCTGAAGGAGTTGGTGTTTCTTTGCTTCTTCCAGCCATCTTCCGAGTGCTTCTAAGGTGATCCTTTCACCTGCTACCTTGATTTCACCACTTTCTGTGATGGTTATCCGTAAGGGCTCTCTTTCCCTTTGGGAGAGACCTGTATCCTTGGTTTTAGGTAAATCTACCTCAAGCCCCGTTGTCATAAGAGGGGCGGTAATCATAAAGATGATGAGAATAACCAGCACGATATCTACAAGGGGTATCACATTAATCTCATCTTGTAATCCTCTCCCAAGTTTCATAGATTTTTCACCCTCTCCTTCCCAAAGGTTACAAAAAGTATTCTTCTCTTAAAATTTCATCTCGTATAACCTTGAGAGCTTTCTCTAAAAGTTCCTCCTCAGAGAGGGCAAGGTCTTCTTGGCTAAGGGTAAAGAGCTTTTCATTCTCTAAATAATTTCTTAGGCCTTCCAAATCATAGGCTAAGAGGTAGATAGTTTCTAAGAGATCACCGGTTAGAGGTGTGTGGGAAAACTTTTGTCTTTTTATCACTACTTCTCCCCAAAGATCGTTAAAATAGTGATAGGGAATTAGCCCCTGTTCTTCTAAAAAATCTTTTACTTTGATAGGATAATTTTCATAATGACCTTTGCAATGGGTTTCTCTTATGATTTTATAAAGCTCTATTTTTTCTCCTTTTTCATTTTCTGCAAAATAACGAGCTAAAGGATAAATTCTGCAGGGCGAGGGACGATCAGGATAAATCTTACATCCCTCTTCTTTGTCCAGAAAGGGACAACTATAATCGTAGGGGTTCATATTAATAGAGATGACAGGGAGTTGGGTAACTTCTCCAATGTATAGTTCTCCATATTTTTCGATAAAGGCTTCTGTAGAGAGATTTAAAGCCCTTTTAATCCTTAGGAGATCATAAGGAGAAAGAATAAGTTTTACATCATAGCAACATCTATTGAAACATACAATGCCTTTATAACATTTAAAAGTAAAGGTATCCTCAAGGGTAAGATCCTTGGGGTCAAAAACAATATTATAATGGGGTATGTGCATTATTCGGCTACTTCTCCTTCTGTAGAGAAACTTGGTTTGCCTTTGTCCACCAACTTAAATCTGTCCTTTAACTTTTCAAGCACTTTGGGTAAGGTGGTATATTCCATTTCTTCAGGGGGAAGCCTGTGAGGTTCAAAGATACCTTGTCTCCGGAGATAATTTGCCATATGGCTTGCTTCCAGCCGTGCTTGATCAAAGGCTGGATCATCAAAGAGATCTACAGGCCCAAGGAGATGTCCCTCACAGATTTGATAGCCTGCTGCAATTACCCTGGGAGGGCCATCAAAGCGAGTGGGTTTAGCTTGAGCAAAGGAAACTGGCATAAGAGGACCGGTATGAGACCCCCTCATCCAACCCTCTACAAACCAAGGCCTTGCAAAGGGCTCAAGAGCCTCTCCAACTGCCGGAAATCCGCTCTGACACCTCACAATTAATACTGGATCATCCTTTCCTACATATCTCCCAGCAGTGAGGGAAAGCTTTTGAGTAGAAGCTGAAGCCCCTATCTCTCCATCTTTTTTTCTATAAACAGCCCTCACACAATATCTACTGGTAGCTCCAATGAAGACCAAGAGATCATAGAGCTCCTCAGGGGTATTAAGTTTGATACTCATTCCACTATAAACATCTAAGACTTCAAAAATAAATCCCTCGTGCATAGAAGGATCAATCACTAAGCCAGCGGTATTCATAGGATCTGCAAACATCTCATAGAGAGGTAAATTCCAGGCACTGGGAGAGGTTTTATCGGCAAAATAGACAATCACAGGTTCACTTTTCCTCTCCTCAAATTCCATCTCAGCCACCCCTGGTCCCATCCCTTTCACATTTCCAGAAAAGGCATCCGTTAATAAGTCCTGACCCGCACCATACATCTTGAGTTTTTTTGCTACCTCTGTTCCTTCCTTAAAGGCTTTCCAAGCTACCTCGTGGACCTCACTTGAATCAACCCCTTTAGTGTGAGTCATAACTAAAGCTATATCATCTCCACAGGTCAGCAATGAGACATCTTTAATAATGCCCTTATCCTTTGCCTCAAGACCCACCTCTTTCACCCTGTTTAAGACCTCAGGGTGAACCGAGGAATGCCCCACATAACCTCCAATATCAGCCTTGATAACGGTGAGTGTAATCTTCATATTGACCTCCTTTAATTAAGGATTTTTAGTCCATTTCCGAATTAAATAAAAAAGTTATAATTGTATTATAGCATAAAGCATTTTAAAGTAAACTTGATGATGAAAGAAGAAAGTGAAGAAAAAATAGCGGTTGCCCTAAAGTACGAGTCAAAAAAGGGTGCTCCTGAGGTTGTTGCCAAGGGTAAAGGATCTCTGGCTGAGCTTATTCTCAAAATAGCCAAGGAAAATAACATCCCTATCAAAGAGGATTCAGCCTTGGTTAAGGAACTCTATACATTAGAACTAAATAAACCTATTCCTCCAGAGTTATACCAAGCGGTGGCTATAGTTTTAGCCTGGGCCTATAGAGTGAATGAAAAATTGAGGGAAAAGGTTCTTAAGGAATTGAAGGAGAAAAGTTAGATATGCTAAGGGAGGCTGGATTTTCCTTTGGCTTTTCTGTTGATATTCATCCTTTAGTAGAGGGGAGAAAATTATGGATTGGCGGAATGGAGATTCCATCCCCAAGAGGAGCCTTAGGGCACTCCGATGGAGATGCCCTTTTACATGCCCTAACGGATGCCCTTCTCTCTGCCGGAGGCTTCCCTGATATAGGCTCTCTTTTCCCTGATAGCGACCCTACTTATAAAGACAAAGAAAGCACCTTTTTTCTAAAAAAGGCTATGGAACTAATTAAAGAGAAAGGATTTAGAGTTTATCAAGTTGATCTCACCCTTATCCTTGATACCCCTAAAATAGCTCCCTATTATCCTAAGATAAAGGAAATTCTTTCTTCAATTCTTGAAGTTTCCCCTGTTCAAATTGGCTTAAAAGCAAGAACTTCAGAGGGAGTTTTATTTCCCCCAACTCATCCAGCCATTATGGCTTATGCCTTTGTAGTTCTAAAGCTCGCTTAAAGAAAAGAATAATGTGGCGTGCCGTGCCCAAAAGGGGTTTACCCGTAGAGGCAATTCACGAATTGCCCCCAAAAAATGTAGGGGCAGGGCTTGCCCCTGCCCAAAAGAGATTTGGGTCGTAGGGGCGGTTCACGAACCGCCCAAGATTTTGTAGGGGCACGGCACGCCGTGCCCAAAATTGGGCAGCCGCAAGGGCTGCCCCTACATTCAGGGCAACTGCAAGGGTTACCCCTACAATTTTTCAATTTTGGGCAAATCGTGATTTGCCCCTACCGTTATTTGAATTTTGGGCACAGCGAGCCGTGACCATAATCTGGCACCCTCAAAGGTTGCTCCTACCCACTCCTTTTGCAGTAACAGTATTTTTACCAAGACTTTACTTTGTCCTCTTTGAGTTTATAATAAATGCAATGCCCTTTATAGCCTTTGATTGCGAAGGTCCTTTAACTCTTAATGATAATGCTTTTGAGTTTTCAGCTTATCTAATTCCAAAGGGTGATTATTTTTTCACTCAAATTTCTCGCTTTGATGATTTTTTGGCAGACATAAAAAAACTTCCTGGATATAAAGCAGGAGATACATTAAAACTAATTTTGCCTTTCCTGAAACTTTTTGGTGCCACGAATAAACTTTTGGAGGAATTTTCAGAGAAAACTTTAATTTTACTACCTGAGGTTGAAAGGGTTTTACCCTACATATCCAATCTAATTCCTACCTTCATCATAAGTACCAGTTATAAACCCTATCTTGAGGCCTTAGCTAAAAGGCTCCATTTTCCAAGGGAGAATATTTTTTGTACTGAAGTAGATTTGGATAAAGTAAAATTAAGCCCTGAAGAAAAAAAAATATTAGAAAAGCTTTATTTAGAAATCATCCATTATCATTTAATAGAATTGCCCAAGACTGCTCAAACTCCTGAAGACTTGCCTGAATCCTTGAGGAATATATTAAAGCGTTTTGAGGAAATCTTTTTTGATATTCTCTGGAACTTGGAAGTGGGTATCTTTTTAAGAGAGGTTAATCCAATTGGCGGTGAAGAGAAAGCCAAGGCATGTCAAACTATCTCAGAAGGGCTTGGTATATCCCTCAGTGAGGGCGTCTATTGTGGTGATAGTATCACTGATGTTCAAGCCTTTCAGCTTATATCTTCGAAGGGTGGAATAAGTCTTTCCTTTAATGGAAACAGATATGCCCTTAGAGCTTCCGAATATTATGCACTCTCTTCCACAGCCAAATTTTTTGAAAAATTTGTCTTAGCCTATCTAAAAGAGTCTAAAGAACGCTTAAAATATTTTTCTATAAAGGGAGAGGGAGAATTTGAATTTGGGCCTGTTCCCAGAGAAGAAGAAGCCTTCTGGAAACTGGTAGAGAAAAGTGAAGCCTTTAGAAAAAAAATAAGGGGAGAATTAGTAGGAGCCCTTGGATGATTCCTTTGCAAGATCTAAATCCCCGTAGAAATCCCCCGATAGTTACTTGGCTTCTTATCTTTTTAAATGTTTGCCTTTTTCTTTACCAGATCACCCTAACGAAAGAAGAATTGCAGATCTTTTTTCAAAAATGGGGTTTTATACCAGGGTTGATTTTTGATGCATATTTGAATACTCTAATTGGTCATTCTCCACTTATGCCTTATCTTACGCTTATTACCCATATTTTCTTGCATGGAGGTTGGTTACACCTTATTGGAAATATGTGGACTCTTTGGATTTTTGGCGATAATGTAGAAGATAGGTTGGGACCCTTTTGGTTTCTTATTTTTTACTTAGTCTGTGGAGTAGTTGCCTCTCTCATTCATGCCCTCATTTATACGGACTCAGTAGTTCCTTTAGTGGGAGCTAGTGGAGCTATCTCAGGTGTTATGGGTGCTTATTTTAGAATGTATCCTTTGGCGAGAATTTTAGTCTTAGTGCCTGTTTTTTTCATTCCTATCTTTATTGAGGTGCCTGCGTTTTTATACTTAGGTCTTTGGTTTTTAATTCAACTTTATAGTGGGCTCTTTAGCCTTGCCTTGCCAGGAAGTGTAAGCTCTATAGCTTGGTTTGCGCATTTAGGAGGCTTTTTGTCAGGGATGTTATTATATAAAGTATTTTGTAGGAAAAAATGTAGATATTACGCTGATGAATATGCAATTTTCGGTTCCCTTTTTGATCTTGATAAAAGGTAATTTGAGAGGAGGAAGGGAGAAAAATGGGAGGCTTTGAGTTTTTTTGGATTTTATTACTAATTTTGGCTTTGCAACCCCTTTTGAGACACAAGTTTTTAGAAATTGCAAGAACAAAAATGATTGAAAAAATTGAACAAAAGAGAGGCTCAAGGGTAATACTTTTAGTGCATAGACAAGAAACTATGAGTTTTTTTGGATTTCCCCTTATGCGCTACATTGATATCAATGATTCTGAAGAGGTAATTAGGGCTATCCATCTCACTGACAAAGATGTTCCTATAGATATAGTTTTACATACACCAGGAGGGTTAGTTTTAGCTGCTCTTCAGATTGCCTTAGCTATAAAAAAACACCCCGCCAAGGTAACTGCTTTTATTCCTCACTATGCTATGAGCGGGGGCACTCTCATTGCCCTGGCCTGTGATGAAATTGTGATGGATGAGCACGCGGTCTTAGGACCAGTTGATCCTCAAATTGAAGGATATCCTGCAGCTTCAATTTTGCGACTCCTTAAGAAAAAGCCCGCAGAAAAAATAGAGGATAAAACCCTTATTCTTGCAGATGTAGCTGAAATGGCTTTAAGACAAATGAAAGAGCATCTAAAACTTATTCTCAATGAAAGATATCCACAGGAAAAGATGGAAGAACTTGCTGAAATGCTTTCTCAAGGATATTTTACCCATGATCATCCCATCACCTTTGAAGAGGCGAAACGCTTAGGTCTTCCAGTTTCAAAGGAGATGCCCATTGAAATTTATCAACTTATGAAACTCTTCCCTCAACCCACAAGAAGTGTCCCCTCTGTAGAATATTTACCTTTACCTAAAAGGAAAGTTGAAAAAGCCTAAATTACACTCAGGCTTGATTAAAATTTTTCCCTTTGAATTTGTTCTACTCTATGATTCCCAGGGCGAACTTAATAAAATCACTTTTAAACTTCATCTAAGTAATGAAAGAGTTTTCTGGGCTGAGAATTCCTATCTAGAAGAGAAACTCTACCAATTTTTAGGTGAGTTTAATTTGTATTTTTGTGGTAAAAAGCCCTATTTGGACTTGCCACATAAAAGGAGTTTTTCAAAATTTGCTCAAAGGGTGCTTTTAGCTTTAAGAGATTTACCCTATGGTGCTACCCTCACCTATGGCGAACTTGCTGAAATAATTGGTAAAAGGGGAGCCCAAAGGGCTGTAGGACAAGTCTTAGCTATGAATCCACTTCCTCTTATATATCCCTGCCATAGAATTCTTGCCAAAGGTGGATGGGGTGGTTACTCCCAGGGCACTCTACTTAAATGGCTTCTACTCTATTGGGAACATTTGAATTTAAAAGAGAGCTTTGATCTGTCAAAAAAATGACATAATTACTATAATATTGACATAAAACACTCAAATAGATTATATAATGGGTTTAAGGATGGCAGCCTTTTATTGTTCACATAGCTCCTACTTAGGTGGAGCAATGCTTAAAATAAGCCTTCTGCACACTTTTATTTTATCTCTTTATGTGCTACTTGAGAACCGCTTTCAAGGGGTATAATTTTGACTTAATGGTTAGGCATATTTTTTGAAAACATTTAAAAAAGGAGGTGTGGTTATGGCAGAGGAAACAGCAAAAGAAGAAATTCAAAAAAAGGGTGGAGGTAAGAAAAAGTTATTTCTTTTTTTAGTTCTTGGAGTGCTAATTATCACTATAGCTGGGGTTGGAGTATTTCTTTTACTTGGCAAAAAGGGCTATGAAGCTAAAGAAATGAAGACTGGAAAGAAAGGAAAGAAAAAGATAGAAAATACAGTTTTTGTGGATTTTGATCCAGTTATTGTTAATCTTTTAGATCCTACAGGAAAAAGATATCTTCAGATAAAAATGAGCATTGAAGTTGCTTATAAAAAAGATGAAGCAGAAATAAAGAAAAAAGAGCCTATAGTCAAGGATGTGATTTTGCAAACCCTTAGTGGAAAAACGGTTGAAGAAGTGATTGTGCCTGATGCCAAAGAAAAAATTAAGCTGGAACTTTTAAAGAAAATTAATGAAACCTTAGGTGATGAATTGGTTTTGAATATATATATTACACAATACATAGTGGAGTAAAAGGGAATGGAAAAAATTTTATCTCAAGAAGAAATTGATGCACTGCTTGCGGGTTTAGAATCTGGTAAAGTTGACACTGCGACCCACAAGGAAGAGGAAACTGGAGAAGTTAAACCCTTTGATTTTAAAAATTTTGCTATATCTACTCGTCTAAAAATACCTGGGATTGATGTAATAAATGATCACTTAGCACGTTCTTTAAGATTAGGTTTTTCCACACTTTTAAGAGAGATGGTTGAGTTATCTACTCTTCCTACGCAAATGGAGCGCTTTAAAGATTTCCTCCAGAAAATTCCTGTACCAACCTCCATTCATATTTTCAAGTTAGAGCCTCTAAAGGGGCTTGCATTATTAATCATTGATGCCCCTTTGGTCTTCATCTTTGTAGAAAGATTTCTTGGAGGTGGGGAGAGAAAAATTATTAGAGTTGAGGGTAGAGAATTTACTCCTATTGAACAAAGACTTATTAGAAAGGTAGTTGATCTTATTTTTAGTGAATTAGAGAAGGCTTGGAGAAATATTTATCCTATAAAGACAAAATATGTTAGAGGTGAGGTTAATCCCCAATTTGCAAGGGTACTCCAGCCTGAGGAAACAGTTCTTATAACCGGTTTTAATACAGAGTTAGAGCAATTAAGTGGCAGAATTCTTTTTTGTTATTCTTTGAGCTCTTTACAACCCATAAAGGATAAACTTTATTCGCCTTATCAAGTAGAGGAGATTATTGATACTAAATGGAAAAGAGCATTAGAAGAAGTTATTTTTTCAAGTGAAGTTAGACTAAAGGCAGTCTTAGGAAAGGGACAGATAACTATAGGTGATCTTCTTCATCTAAAGAATGGTGATGTCATTTTGCTGGAGAAAAAAGCGGAAGAACCTATTGAGGTGTTAGTAGAAAATGTTCCCAAGATTTTAGGAAGATTAGGTATTTTTAAAAAACAATTAGCTATACAAATTGAAAAATTTTTAGCTTCTCAGGAAGAAAATCAAGGAGGGTAAAATGGCAGAAAATTCCTTAGATAAAGAAGAAAAAAAGGTTGAAGAGGCGCTCAATCCTGATGATTTAATGGCAATGTGGGAAGAAGCTCTAAAAGAGACCAAAAGTTCTTCCCCTTCTACTGAAGAATTTTCTCCAGAGAAAATTAAGGATACTTCAAAATCTCAAGAATTCCCATCTTCACAGCCTGCTAAATTTGAAGAATTAAGACCTAAGAAAGAGGAGACTTACCACCCTGAGCTTGATTTCATTTTAGATATTCCTCTGGAAATCTCTGTTGAGCTTGGAAGAAGTAAAATGCTTATAAAAGACCTACTTAAGCTAAATCAAGGTTCTATTATTGAATTAGAAAAGTTTGCCGGTGAACCCGTAGAAATTTTTGTGAATGGACGACTTATGGCAAAGGGTGAAGTAGTAGTAGTAAATGATCGCTTCGGAGTAAGAATAACGGAGATCATCTCTGCTCAAGAAAGAATAAAAAAATTGGGGTCTTAAGCAATGGAATGGCTAAGTTATCTACAAAATCTTGGAGTTTTACTTCTCCTTTTAAGTGCCTTGCCTATTGTGGCACACTTCTATCAAAAGTATCAAAAGAAGTTCCCTCTCAGTTCGAATTCTATCAAGATTTTAGAGATAAAACCTGTAGCTTATAAGGCACAAATCTTGCTAATTGAAGTTGAGGGAAAGAAAATGCTAATAGGGCTTTCAGATAAAGGTTTTAGTTATTTGGGAGAGATAAAAAAGGATGATTAGTCTCTTAGCCTTAGCTTTACCTACGGTGAAGATTAGTGTGGAAGGGGCTCAGGGGGCTCCTCAATTTAGTATTTTTTTGCAGATACTCCTACTCCTTACGATTCTATCAATTGCTCCAGCTTTGTTGTTAATGCTAACCTCCTTTACGCGTCTTATCGTAGTTTTTTCAATCCTAAGACATGCCCTTGGTCTTCAACAAACCCCACCCAATCAAGTTCTTATCTCCTTAGCACTTTTTTTAACCTTTTTCATTATGGCTCCAGTTTTTAATCAAATTTATAATGAGGCTCTTCAACCCTACCTAAAAGGCCAGATTAAAGAGGAAGAACTCTTTGAAAGAGTTAGTATGCCTCTTAAAGAATTTATGTTTAAAAATACCCGGGAAAAGGATTTGGCCCTTTTCATAAAATTAAGAGGGGAGAGTAGACCCAAAAGTAAGGAAGAAGTATCTTTAGTC
>CALLJI010000077.1 GCA_938091475.1 uncultured Caldimicrobium sp.
AGGATCTCCTTTGGCAAATCCTCTGTAGTTATAATGCCAGCTCTTATAGCATCGTCTATATCATGATTAACATAGGCAATCACATCGGAAAATCTCACTACCTGTGCTTCGAGGGTAAGTTCTTCACCCTCTTCACACTCAATAGGTCCTTTACCTTTGGAGTGTTTTAGAATTCCCATCCGCACTTCATAAGTAAGATTAAGACCTCTTCCCTCCTTCTCCAAGACATCCACCACTCTTAAACTCTGTTCATAGTGTCTAAAACCACCTGGTAAGATCTCATTCAAGACTTCTTCTCCTGCATGTCCAAAGGGTGTATGTCCTAAATCGTGTCCCAGTGCTATGGCTTCAGTTAAAGCCACATTAAGACGTAGGGCAGAGGCAATAGTTCTTGCAATTTGACCCACCTCTAAGGTATGCGTTAGCCTGGTACGATAGTGATCTCCCTTTGGAGCAAGAAAGACCTGAGTTTTATGTTTTAACCTTCTAAAGGCTTTTGAGTGGATAATTCTATCTCTATCCCTCTCAAAAACTGTGCGAATATCACATTCTGGCTCAGGCAGGATTCTACCGCGAGAGAGAGCAGACTTAGTGGCTTTATCTGCTAAGAAATTAAGTTCCTCAAGCTCCTTTTCCTCTCTAACACTTTTAGACGCTGACATCTTCTATTTTAATCTCAAGCTTTTGAGAGAAATTGCTCACATAAGGGATTCCAATGAGGTATTTTATAGGTTCACTAAGGAGATGGTTAAAATAAAGGGCATAGGTTTCAGAGGGTCCATCCTTTAGTAAAAGTTTGGTGTGTCTTTCTTTTAAATACAAGATCTCCTTTATTTCAAAATTTTTGAGTAAAAGTAGAGGGGGCTCATGGGCTATTCCATAAGGAGGTAAGGCTTGGAAAACTAAGAAGTTTTCTTCTAAAAGGATTTCAGATAGCCGGGCTTCTACATCTACATAAAGATAATTTTCACTTTTTTGGCTTTTTAATAAAGCCTCACTAGAAAAAAGATATTTTTCCAGAGCTTGTATATTATCTAAAGTGATTTGAAAGCCAAAAGCTCTTTGATGTCCCCCTAATTCTAAAAATAGCTCCCTTTTGCCAAGAAGAATCTTAAGTAAATCCAAACCATCAGGGCTTCTCCCAGATCCAAAACAAAGCTCGTTTTCGCAAGAGATAATCAAGACTGGTTTCCCAAATCTATTTTTGGCTCGGTTAGCAAGAAGCCCAAGTAAAGCTTTAGGTATCCCTTCAAAGACTCCTACAAGAATTGGTAAATCCTCTTTCTCAGAGAAGGTTTGCTCAATTTTTTCCCAGAATTCAAGCTCTATTATTTGACGTTCCTGATATAAAGTTTGCAGGTTCTGAAAATAAGTTTCTGAATACCCTTTATCTTTTAAGAAATTGAAGAGGAGTTCAGGGCATCCCATCCGGCCACAGGCATTAAATCTTGGGATGACTTTAAAATGAAGATCCTCTTCAGAAAGAGGTGATTTGAAACCTAAGGACTGAAAAAGGTGTTTGAGGGTAGGATGAGAAGGCGAATAAAGATCTCTAAATCCAAAATAGGTGATAATTCTATTTTCTCCAACTATGGGGACCATATCAGCCAGAGTGGCTATGGCTACAAGTTCAAGGTATTTTCTTAGGGTTGGCGGAGTTTTATCCGCAAAAAACCCCTTTTCATAAAGATAACTTCTAAGAGCCCGAAGAAGGGTAAAGACAACACCTGCCCCACACAAATTATAAAAGGGAGATGTAGGGGAAGTAGTCTTTCCTGAAATCACTATAGTATGAGGTTTATTTAAAATCTCGTGGTGATCTGTAATAATGACCTCAAGCCCTAAGGCTTTGGCATTATTTACTGTCTCAGAGGAAGAGACTCCAACATCTACAGTAATGATAAGATTTACTCCTGCTTCTTTAAAATATGGTAAAAATTTACTGTGAAAACCATACCCCTCTTTGTTTTTATCGGGTATCAAAACTAAGGGTGGCTCTTTGGTAAAGGGAGATAAAAAGTCATATAAAAGATAGTTGCCAAGGATGCCGTCTACATCAGAGTCTCCATAAAGACCTATTCGTTCCCCATCTTTTAGAGCTTGATAGATTTTTTTGACGGCAATCTCCATCTCAGGGATTTGAAAGGGATCTGAAAAGTCGGTTAGTTGTGGAAAAAGAAAGGTATAAGCTTCCTTTAAATCTGTAAAGCCTCTGCTCACAAGGAATTGAGAAATTAAAGGAGTAAAAGCACCTTCTCTCAAAAATAAATAAAAGAGCTCCTTAGAATAGTTTCTTTGTACCCAAAGTTTGTTAGCCCTCATTAGGATTTTATTTTAACATATTGCAAAAAAATAGAAATATGATAGAAATTCTTGAGAAATTTTGAGAATATTGGGCACACTTCATCCAAATGGGAAAAGGCACAGCCAGCAGAGTTTTAGTCACTGGTGGAGCCGGTTATATTGGCTCCCATGTAACCAAGCTTTTAACCAAGAAAGGTTATGAAGTATTAGTTGTAGATAACCTTACTGGAGGGAATACCTTAGAGCCAAAATATGGGTATTTTGAAAGGGTAGATTTTGGAGATGAAGAGCGGATGTATAAGCTTTTTAAAAGCTTTCAGCCTCAAATAGTGATGCATTTTGCAGCCTTTATTGTAGTCCAAGAAAGTGTGGTTAATCCTCTTAAGTATTATTACAACAATGTAGCTAATACAGTAAGGCTACTCTCTGCTATGCATCGGGCAGGCATAGAAATTTTTATCTTTTCTTCTTCAGCTGCGGTTTATGGAATTCCAGAGATAATCCCAGTTCCAGAGACAGCTCCCTTAAAGCCTATTAACCCCTATGGAGAAACTAAAGCTATGATTGAAAAGGTCTTGGAGGATCTCTCTAAAGCAGGCCAAATCAAATACCTTTCCCTTAGATATTTTAATGTGGCTGGGGCTGATCCTGAGGGGGAATTGGGGCCAAGTTATAATCAACCTACTCATTTGATCTTAAGAGCCTTAAAAGCGGCAACTTTTAAAATACCTTATATAGAAATTTATGGAACGGACTATCCTACTCCCGATGGAACCTGTATAAGAGATTTTATCCATATAATGGATTTAGCAGAAGCACATATTCTGGCTATGGAATATTTACTGGAAAAAGGTGAATCCCTTGTGCTAAATTGTGGTTATGGTAGGGGATACTCAGTACGGGAAGTCATAGCTATGGTTAAAAAGGTCACAGGAGTTGATTTTGAGGTGAGAGAGGCTAAGAGAAGACCAGGGGATCCTCCTATGCTCATTGCTGATCCCTCGAGGATTAAGACTCTTTTAAATTTCAAGCCTAAATATGATGATTTAGAGTTTATAATAAGAGATGCCTATGCTTGGGAAAAAAGATTAAATTAAAGGAGAGGACTATGGAGAGAGTAAAAGTTTTAGTGGTTGGAGCAGGCCCAGCTGGAATTGCCTGTGGTATTGAAGCAAAAAACGCTGGTATTGAACCCACTGTAATCTTAGAAAAAGCTCCCTATGTCTGCGATACTATTGAACGATTATATAGACCGGGGAAGAGGGTAGATGCTATTTATAGAGGGGTAGAGGTAGAACCTATTGGAATCTGTAAATTTGAGACAGAAACAAAGGAAGCCTTTTTGGAGAGAATCAAAAAATGGATAGAAGAGTATAAGCTTGATATTCGTCTAAACAGTGAAGTGAATTATATTAAAAGAGTGGACGGGCTATATGAAATTACTGTAAATAGTGAGCCTAAGTTTTTAGCTGACTTTGTGGTGATTGCCATTGGAATCTTCGGGCAACCTAAAAAGCCAGACTATCCCATACCCAAGGAAGTAAAGAATAGAGTTTTTTTTGAACCGCCTAATATTTGTCCTTCTTCAGGAAAGGTTTTAGTCGTGGGGGGTGGAGATACAGCGGCGGAAGTAGCTTCTTTTCTCTGCGGTAACTGTGAAGTTTATCTCTCCTACAGGAGACCTCAATTTTTTAGAATAAATCCAGTCAATCTCAAAATCTTAGAGGAGAGAGTAGCGCAAGGCAGAGTAAAACTTCTCTTAGGAACCGATATAGAAGGAATAGAAGCAGAGGGTGAAAGAGTCAAGGTGCGCTACAGGGACGGCAAGGTAGATACTTATGATTTTATTTATTACTGTTTAGGAGGAAGTACTCCTAAGGGCTTTTTAAAATATATTGGTATTGAGTTTGATTTAGAAGATCGACCCAAGTTAAAGGAATTCTATGAGACTAATTTACCAGGTGTTTTTTTGGCAGGGGATATTGCAGTTCCTAAAGGCAGTATTCAACTTGCCTTTAATACCGCGCACCTTATCATCAAAGCTATAAAGGAGAGATTATAACTCTAAAGGTGAGGTAGTGGCTATGTC
>CALLJI010000078.1 GCA_938091475.1 uncultured Caldimicrobium sp.
GACGAGCCCCTACCATACAATTCAACTATAGAAAGCGAAGAAAGTGTGACTTGAGATTAGTAATAACATTCACAAGACCAGTAAATTCTTAAGATATAAGGCATTTTGAAGGGCATACCCTAAGGCAGTGTTATCAAAATAGACATAGACCTCTTCTGCCTCAAACCTTCGGATTTTTTCCACCAATGCTTGAAGTTCCTCTTCTTCATAATTTGAGACATAAAGCTCCTTTGCTCCATGCAGTCGCAGATAAAGAAAATCTGTCGTTTGAACCTCATACCAGGAAGGATATCTTTTACCGCAATCTGAAAAACAAAGACAAACATTATATTTCTTCAAAAGCTCCACAAATTCTTCACAATGAAAGCTCCTGTTCCTAATTTCGATTACCTTCTTATATTCTGCAGAAAGTATCTTCAGAAATTCCTCCATCCCTTCCCTTTCATAAGAAAGAGAAGGTGGCAACTGGAACAAAAGTACCCTGGCCTTTTCCTGCAAAGGGGAGATACTTTTTAGAAAATTCTCTAAGGGCTCTTTGATATCTCTCAGTTTTTTCATATGTGTAATAATTTTAGGAACTTTTAGAGAAAAAACAAAATGTGGTGGGGTCTCTTCATACCATTTTTTAAAAGTAGAAGGTCTCGGGGTTCTATAAAAGGTCACATTGAGCTCCACCGTATCAAAGTTTTGACTATAAAATTTAAGCCAATCCTTAGATTTGAGCTCAGGGGGATAAAAGATCTTTTGAAAGGAAGAATAACTCCACCCAGAGGTGCCAATATAAAATTTCATAAAGGCTTTTCTTTTTCCGTTTTCTTTTGAGATAAGATTAAAAGGGCCCTTTTGGCTGCTAAGTTTTCAGCCTCCTTTTTTGACTTGCCTATAGCTTGGGCTATAATTTGCTCGCCCAGCTTTATAGCTACCTTTATCTTGGGCTTATGAGAAGGACCTGTTATCTTGAGAACTTCATAGAAGGGAATAATACCCTTTTCTTTCTGCAGGTGCTCCTGAAGTTTGGTTTTATAATCAACAATAGAATGGGTGGATTTTAACCTTCTTAGATAAGATGAAAAGAGTTTTTCTACGACTGAGCAGGTCCTCTCTAATCCCTGATCTAAGAAAAGAGCACCCAGTAATGCTTCTAAAGACCTTCCAGCTATATTTAACTGACTTTTTAGATCAAGAGCCCTCTCTCTTCTTCCCATCAAGATATAGTTTCTTAGAGCCAATTTTTCTGCTATCTTAATGAGTCTCTCCTTACACACTAAATAAGCCCTTTTTTTAGTTAAATCTCCCTCTCGATCTAAAGGGAATTTTTGATAAAGAAGAAAGGAAATGCAGAGATTTAAAACTGCATCTCCCATAAATTCAAGTCTCTCGTTATCTTCAAGTTTTTCCTCTTTATGAGCGATTCTATAGGAACTATGGGTTAGGGCTTTCTTTAATAAGTCTTTATCCTTAAAATTAATACCTAAGAGATTTTCAAGCTCAGAAAAAGAATTTTCCATAAAGTCTTTATTTAGCAATTAAAAAGGCATCTCTAAAGCGCTCTCTTTTGAGTTTTGCTGCCAAGAGAGAGGCAGTATCTAAATCCTCTGCCAAGTAAATTTTTACTCTATATAAGAGCCCCTGTTTAGGATGTTCATAGCTTTCCAAATCTACTCTTTCAAACTCCCTTTCTAATTCAAGTTTATATCTTAGGGCATTACTATAATTTTTGAAAGCACCCACTTGCAAGTAGAATTCGTTAAATCTGAAGTTAGGTATATCTTTGTAAACTACAAGATTATTAATTTTTTCCCCTTCGGAGAGGGCAATAATTTTGACCCGGGCAAGGCCTCTCCCTACAATACCTAATTCCTTGGCTGAGGAATAACTCAAATCAATACATCTTTCCTCCACAAAAGGTCCTCTATCATTAATTCTAACCACTAATTCCCTTCCATTTTCTAAATTTTTAACTAATACATAGGTGCCAAGAGGTAGAATTTTATGAGCTGCGGTAAATTCATACATATTATATATTTCTCCCCCTGAAGTTGGTCTTCCGTGAAAGCCAGGACCATACCATGAGGCCAAACACTCTTCTTCATAGCCCTCTGCACTGGGTAAAGGAAAATAGGTTTTCCCATTGATAGTATAAGGCTTTAGCCAACCTGGAACAGGTCTGGTAATCTCAGGTGAAGGAACCTTGGGATAGGTAGTTGGTATCTCTCGAGGGGGTTTAGCACAAGAAAAAAGAAATAGAGCCATTATAAATAAATATAAGCCTTTCACTCCCTACCTCTTATTTTACATAAGAGAGGCAGCTTTTTTAGCAAAGTAGGTAATAATTAGATCCGCTCCAGCTCTTTTGATACTCAATAAACTTTCCCACATTACCCTTTCTTCCTCAATATATCCGAGCTTAGAAGCAGCCTTAATCATAGCATATTCACCACTTACTTGATAGGCTGCTATAGGGTGATAGAAGCTGTCCCTTAACATTTTAATAATATCTAAATAAGGCATAGCTGGTTTCACCATTATTATATCGGCTCCTTCTTCCACATCCATTAGAGCCTCCCGCATAGCTTCCCGAGCATTAGCAGGGTCCATCTGATAACTCCGCCTATCCCCAAATTTAGGAGCAGATTCTGCAGCTTCTCTAAAGGGACCATAAAAGGAACTGCAATATTTCACAGCATAACTCATAATAGCCACATATGAAAATCCCGCTTCATCTAAGGCTTCTCTAATTCTTGCTACTCTCCCGTCCATCATATCCGAAGGAGCCACCCAATCAGCCCCAGCTTTAGCATGAGAAACCGCTATACGAGCAAGCTGTTCTAAAGTAAGATCATGGTCCACCTCTTCCCCTTTCAGTATACCACAATGCCCATGAGAGGTATATTCACACATACATACATCTGTAATTAATAAAGCTTGAGGAAATTTATCTTTAATGGTCCTTAAAGCCCTTTGGATAATTCCTTCTTTCATATAAGCAGAGGTACCTACCTCGTCCTTTTTCCCTGGGATCCCAAAAAGTAAAAAAGCCGAAATCCCAAGCTCAAGCGATTCCTTTATTTCATCCAGCACTTTATCAATGGAAAATCTGTATATCCCGGGCATTGACTTAATTTCCTCTTTTATTCCCTCCCCTTCCACAATGAATAATGGATAAATAAAGTCATTTACTGACAGTGTTGTTTCCCTGACCAGAGATCTTATAGCTTCATTTCTTCTCAAACGCCTTGCTCTATATTCTGGAAACCTCATCCTCTTGCCTCCTCTTAAGAACTTAAAACTTTTTTCATTAATTGATACAAAACCTTTAGGTCCTCTTTATAATCATTAAAGAGGTGGATAATAAGGACTGGCTTTCCTCTCTCCACTAAGGCCTTAAAGTCTCCAAAGGCTTGAGCAAATTGTTGATCCCAAAAGGTATAACCTTCTTCTGGAATAACTTGGGACTCAATTCTTCCCCTCCGGGTAAGAATAATAAAGCGAGCAAGAGGAGGCCCTCCTTTAAAAAGCTGACCTGTTGAATGAAGATACCTTGGACCGTAACCAAAAAGTGTGGCACAATTTTTCTTTTCCCTAATTAAACTTCGTATATCCCTAATAATGTCCTCAGCCTCTGGATCATAGGGAAGGTAAGCCAAAATACCTACATAAATCCAGGGGGCAAAGTCTTGAAAAAACCTCTTTAAAAGGGCTGTAAGCTTTGGATACTCTATACTTAAAGTTTTCTCATAATAAAACCCCAAGCCTGTATCCTCATCAAAATAGAGCTCCACTCCAAAATCTTTGTTTTCTTTAAATTTTTCTAAAAGCTCCTTGGTTTTATTCTTGGCTAAAACTACATCAGGCTCATCAAAGGGATTGACACCGATAAAATAAGCGGTCAAAGCAGTGGCTAACATAAATCTATAGGCCTCACCAAAAATTTCGTATCTATCCTCAAGGACGATAGATTTTACCCTGAACCCCTCTTCCTTCAAGTCAGTGATCAATCTATGATATATTCTTTCTCTGCCTCTCAGGGTAAGATAAATAAAAGACCTATCTGAAGAATAGAGAGTAGGAGACCCTGGAGCTTCCCCTACAACTGGAACAATCCCTGTAAAATTTTTCCCCAAACTCTCTGCAATTAATTGTTCAAGCCAAAGGGCAAAGGGTTTCAATATAGGATCTACTATGAAAGTAAGTTTGTCTTGCCCTAAAATATAAGACTCAGTAATAAATTCAGCTAAATTTGCCGCTAAGTTATACTCCCAAGGAAGGGTAGGTTCACAGGCAAGATACATCTCCTTGGAGAAATGTAGAGCTTTTTCTAAATCAAGGCCCATCAAGGCTGCAGGGAAAAAACCAATCTCTGATAAAGCAGCATATCTTCCCCCTATATAGGGTGGATGGGCTAAAATTTTTCTAAAACCCCATTCTTTTGCTATAACTTCTAAAGGTGACCCTGGATCAGTTAACGCAATAAGATGGGATCCTGGATGTGAGGTAACTTGTTTCAATTTTTCAAAAAAGTATTTTAAATGAGATAAAGTTTCTAAGGTTGTCCCAGACTTTGAGGCTATTACAAAAAGAACCTCCTTCAAAGGCAAAGATTCGGCTTCAAGGATATGCAATGGATCATTTGTATCAAGGACTTTCAAGTTCAAAAAACCTTCTTTGGGAGTAAAAACTTCAGAGAGCACATAAGGGAAAAGGGCAGAGCCCCCCATTCCACACCATAAAACATATTTAAATTCTTGCTTTAACTCTTCAGCTAAATCTTTTAATTCTTTGAGTCTGGGTTCTATATACCTATAACCCTCTATCCAATCCATCCGCTCTTTAATTTTTTGCTTAGTCTCTGGATTTAAGGAATAAAGCTCTGGATCCTTATTAAATAGTCTTTGCAAAAGAGCACTCTTTTCTTCTTCTGAAAGTTTGGAAGGTCTTTTGACAAGATTAAAATCACCATAAACCTTTTTTATTGTAGGAATAAGCTCTGTCATAAAAAACTCCTTGTTTTTTGTAAATTATAGCATAAAGAGAAAGGAAAAACAAATTTTTTTCTGTGGTTAGACTACAAATAAACTCTTGGGCACGGCGGTGCTGTGCCCCTACAATTTAACCCTTTTCGGGCAGGGGCAAGCCCTGCCCCTACGATGTTTTGATCAAAAAATCCTGTAGGGGCACCCCTTGCGGGTGCCCAGAACTGTAGGGGCACAGCATGCTGTGCCCAAGAAATAAAGAATGGTAGCCGCAGGCTTTAGCCTGCGAGAAATATCGGTAGGGGCACGACATGTCGTACCTAAACGACTTCTAATTTTGAAATATTGGAAACATTCGTAGGGGCTCAGCATGCTGAGCCCAAATTATTAAAAAAGGGTAGGGGCAATTCAAGAATTGCCCAAAATAAAATTGTAAGGGCAACTCTTGCGGTTGCCCAATTCAGGGCACGGCGGTGCCGTGCCCCTACAAATTTGGGCGAATCGTGAATCGCCTCTGCGATTTGACTTTTTGGGCTTTGGCTATCCTTGCCTTTACGTATAAAAATCCTTTGGGCACGACATGTCGTGCCCCTACTCTTTTAATTTTGGAATATTGGAAAGAAGAAATGTAGGGGCACAGCATGCTGTGCCCTAAAAATTAAAAAAGAAGTGTAAGAGCAAATCAGGCTTCGCCCAGAGATTTAATTTTTTGGGCATAGCGGTGCGGAGCCCCTACACTTTTTGGAACATTCTCTCCCCCCTCTTGACTTTTTAAAATTATAGATTAAATTAAAATTGAAAATCAATTTCAATTAGAGGAGTTAATGGAAGAAATTTTAAGAGAGTTTAAGCGTTTTATAAAGAAAAAGGGGCTTAAAT
Organism: uncultured Caldimicrobium sp.; assembly: GCA_938091475.1. Classification (GTDB taxonomy): domain Bacteria; phylum Desulfobacterota; class Thermodesulfobacteria; order Thermodesulfobacteriales; family Thermodesulfobacteriaceae; genus Caldimicrobium. The sequence continues at coordinate 5,853 of CALLJI010000078.1, forward strand.
ATACGCAGGAGAGAGAAGAAATCCTTAAAGAGATACTCTCTATTAAAGACCATTTTGATGTAGAGGAACTCTACTTTAGATTTAAAGAAAAAAATAGCAAGATCTCTAAAGCTTCTATTTATCGCACTTTATCTCTCTTAGTGGAGGGTGGTTATATTCAGGAAGTGTATCGTCAAGATGGGCATTCCCATTATGAAGTAACTCTCCACAAAACTCCCCACCTCCATTTTATCTGTATCCATTGTAGAGAAGTCCAAGAGATTACAGACGAAAGATTAAATGGTCTTATAAAAGAGTATGAAGAAGAAAGGGAATACAAACTTTTGACTTACCATCTTGAAATCTTTGGGCTTTGTAAAGCCTGCAGGAGGTTAAAACTATGACTTTGAAAGAAGCTAATTGTGGTGATGTAGTACGCATAAAAGGATTTAAAGGAGAAAATTTGCTTCTAAAAAAAGTTATGGCTATGGGGATAAGAATTGATGAGCTCTTTGAAGTGCTTAAAAAATGCGGTAGAAACATCCTTATCCAAAAAGACAACCATCGTCTTATTTTAAGTAAAGAAATAGCAGATCAGATAGAGGTGGAGGTTCTTCAACAAAAATCCTCTTTAAAGGAAGAAATTAGCTGTGATATAGTGGATAGTATCTGTCCAGAGGAAGGCAAACCTCTTTCCCCCAAAAATAGGCCTAAAGGTAAATGGTTATTTCTTCATAAAATCTGCCCCTTTCTAAGAGACTAATACATTTCTCCAAACAATTAGCCTTTACGAGGAGGTTTTATGCCCAAGATAAAAATAGTTTTAGTTGGTAATCCAAATGTAGGGAAAACAAGTCTTCTTAATCATTTAGCTGGAACTAATCTCAAAATTGGAAATTGGCCAGGTGTTACCGTAGAAAAAAAGGAAGGGAAGGTCTTTTACAAAGAGTATGAAATTGAGCTAATCGATCTTCCTGGGCTTTATACCTTAGAAGAGACCATCTCTGAAGATGAAAAAGTAGCGGTCAATTTTCTCAAAGAGGGCAATTATGATCTTATACTAAATGTAATTGAAAGTCCACGCCTAAAAAGGGACCTTTTTTTAACATCCCAACTCTTGGCCTTGGGGCATCCAATGGTGATTGCTCTTAATATGAGTGATGAAGCCAGAGAATCTGGCATAGAAATTGATGAAAAGCGCCTTTCAGAGTTATTAGGGCTTAAAGTAGTAAAGACTAATGGAAGAACTGGAGAAGGTTTAGAGGAACTTTTATCCGCTCTCACTTTA
>CALLJI010000079.1 GCA_938091475.1 uncultured Caldimicrobium sp.
ATTAATTAAATCCTCTCGTGGTCCAGGAGGCGGTTATGTATTAAGAAAATCTCCTGATGAGATTTCTTTATATGATATTTTAGAACCATTAGAGGGACCCGTTTGCATAGCTTCCTGCATTGATCCTGCAGAGGGTTGTGACGAAGTTGAAGAATGTATTGCCTATCCAGTATGGAAGAAAATTTCGCAATATATTGAGTGTATGCTTAAAAATGTAAAGCTTGGCGCTTTAATTAGAAGTATGGACCTCCAAGAAAGAGAAAAATATACAGAAAGTATAACTTTTAAATGCTTTTAGGGTGATCTCTTTGGGTGCCTTTAGCTTACATTTTCCTCTTAAAGATAGGGAAGTACTTAAAAATTTAAAGCATGGTGACTGGGTTGAAATTTCTGGTTGGTTACTTTGTGGCAGAGATGCTACCCATAAACGCCTCTTAAAGGCCATAAAAGAAGAAAATTTTGTTTTTGATTTTAGTAATCAACTTATGTATTATGTGGGACCAACTCCTGCTCCCCCTGGGAAAGTAATTGGCTCTTGTGGTCCCACAACCTCATCCAGAATGGATAATTATGTTGAAGAATTCTTTAAACTTGGACTCTCTGCAACTATGGGAAAAGGGAAACGAAGTGTTGAAGTCAGAAGATTACATCTCCTCTACCAAAGCGTCTATTTTATTACTTTTGGAGGAGCTGGAGCCTATCTCTCACAGTTTGTAAAAAAAATAGAATTTATTGCCTGGCAAGAGTTAGGCCCAGAAGCTTTTTTTAGGATAAAAGTAGAAAAGTTCCCTGCTATTGTAGGAATAGATACTCAGGGAAGAGATCTCTACGAGAGTTCTTCCCCAGTCTTTCCCGCTTGAACAAAATTATGTCTTTCTATATCTTCAAACAAAACAATTACAGCCTCAGAGGGAATCTTTAAGTTTTTTACTAAAATTTCGGTAATTTCTTGAGCAATCCTTTTCTTTAACTCTTTATCTCTCCCTGAAAAAAGGGTAATTCTTACAATAGGCATAGGGATCCTCCCTTAGGTGGGAATTACAGGTTTATCCAAACGATACACTAATCCTTCAAAAAAAGCAATTTTTTCTCCGCTTTCTTTATTTTCTATAAAAATATGATAAGAAGCTAAATTTTTTCCCTTGTGAAATTCTTTTGCCTTTGCTAAAAGTCTATCTCCCACTTTTGCAGGTCTTATAAAAGTAATATTTGCTTTCACAGCTAAAGCTACGGTACCATAAGAATTGGAAGCCAAAGCGAAAGCAAGATCAGCTAAGGTAAAAATAACCCCTCCTTGACAGATCTGAGCAGCATTCAAATGATTCTCTTTAACCTCCATCTCTACAATGGCCATACCCTCTTTTATGTCTTTTATTTCTGCACCTAAGAATTGGAATAGTCTATCCTTCTGAAATATATATTCCTTTACTTGATGATAAATTTTATTCTCCATTGGCAAAAACCTCAACTTTATTCTAAAAAGCCTTTCCCCATTCAGGATAGTATAAATTAGAAAAAGGTAAATAGGGATGTAAAAGTTGTGAGTCTAAGTGCAGAATATAGAGGCCATTCTCCTTTCCTCCCTTGCCTTTGAAGATCAAATAGTCTCCAGTAGGAGAAAAGACAGGATCTGTAATGGCGTAAGGTAAAGAAAGGCGTTTTTTTTCTTGGGTTTTAAGATTATAGAAAATTAATTCTCTTTTCCCAGAGAGATAGAGAAGCAACGGTTTATTGGGGGCAAAACGGGGAGAGGTGTTATAGGATCCTTCTGTTGAAACTCTCTGAGACTTACCAGTTTCTAAGTTTAACAGATAAACCTGTGGCTTTCCTGTTTTATCTCCCACATAGGCCAGCCATTTTCCATCCAAACTTAAACTTCCAACTTGATGCACTCCTCTCTCAGAAGTAAGAGGTACTAATCTTTGATCCTGAAGATCAAGCAGATAGATATTAACCTCTCCATGTTTGCCTAAGGAAAGATAGAGTTTTTTTTCATCAGATGAGAAAAGAGGTGGGGAGCTAACTTCGGAGATCTCCATTTTTTGATATTCACCTGTTTGGAGTTTGTAAATTTCTATAAAATAGGTGCCCTTCTCAAATACAAGATAAGCGATTTTTTTACCGCTTGGAGAAAATTTTGGAAAAAGAATCAGAGAGGCTGTGCGAATTTTTTTTAAATTTTTTTTGGAAAAATCCATTAAGTAGAGGGTGTCTCCAGAAGAAGCTCTTTTTACGAAGGCGATGCGGGTTGCGCTTACTCCTTGATAAGGAGAAATATCCTTTATGATCTGGTCAGCCAAGGTGTAAACTAATAAGTTCTCAGAGGTTGCATCTATTCGATAGGTTTTTATAGTTTTTTGCTCCAAAAGATCTATGAGCTCTCCTTGAAAAGTAAAAAGGAAAGCTCCTTTGTCAAATTTTCCTTTGAGAAGATATTCTTTATTTTTTTGACCAGGAAGTGGTGGTTCCTTTAGGGCTAAACAAAAAAGGTGATAGTTAAGAAGGTTTCTTAAAAGTGAAGTGCTTTCATCTTGAGGATCTCCCAGAAAAGGGGGTATACGGATGATTAGTTTTGAATAGGCTTGAGGACTGATAGTGATAGTAGGAATCTCCTCTGAATATCCAGATAAACTTAAGAAGAAAATAAAAAAGAAGATCCACCGGATGACCTTATAGGACATCATCACTTTCCATCTTCACCAAATCTTCAAAACGAATATCCATCCCCAGTATCCCGATAATCTCTTCTTCTGCATTTCTAATAGGAGCTGAAACAGTGATACAGAGAGTGCCTGTTATTTTTGAGGTATAGAATTTAGATACAAAAATTTTGCCTGTTTTCATTGGAGCAATAAACCATTCTCTATCTTCAAAGGTTTCCCTTTTTAAGAGCTCTTCAAATTGTTTTTTATACTCAAAATCATAGGTTAGACCAAAGAGAGGCTTCCCTTCAGGATCTACAATATAAATAAATTGCACATAGGGATGCTCCTCCAAAAAGATTTTAGAGAGAGGTTTTATTTTATCTACCTCCAGAGAGACTATTTCTCGCTCTTGTACCAAATCTTCTATGATTTTGCTTATTAAAGAGATAGCATACTTTCTTAAGTGGTCTAATTCAGATTCAAAGAGCTCTGGCAGATATTTTTTGGCCAGGGCAAGCATCTCTTCATTGGAGATGGAGGTGGTTCTACCTCTTTCATATTGTTCTAAGATTTTTTTATAGATTTTCACCACTCCGGGGTGTCGCTTATCCACTTGTTTTTCCCCTGTCAATTTGAAATGAGTATTTATCCAATAGGCAATTCCAGCAGTTCCACTCTTATCGGTAATAATGATCTTAATAGGTCTATTTAAAATCTTTTTAGAATCAAAGGAGTTATAGATTTCTTCATTTTTTATAATTCCATCGATATGAATTCCAGCTCTTGTGGCATTAAAATCTTCACCTACAAAGGGTTGCCGAGCTGGAATTTTCTCATGTAAAACCTCTTCATAATACTTAACAATTTCTGTGATCACAGTTGTGTCCATCCCGTCATCTGTTCCTCTTAAGGCAATGTATTCAAAAACCATAGCCTCAAGGGGGGTATTCCCAGTTCTCTCACCAATTCCCAAAAGTGCACAATTTACATAACTACATCCGTAGAGCCAAGTCATTGTGGCATTAATTACAGCCCTATAATAATCATTATGCCCATGCCATTCTAAAAGCTCTTCTGGGACCCCTGCTTCCTCAATTAAAGCTCTCACAAGTTTAGGTATACTTATGGGTAAAACAGCCTCTGAGTAAGGAACTGCTACTCCAAGGGTATCACAAAGTCTTATTTTTATGTCAATCTTACTTTCTTCTCTTAATTTCATAAGTTCTATGGCAAAGGGGATTACAAACCCATAAATATCAGCTCTGGTAACATCTTCAAAATGACATCTTGGTCTAATACCATAGGAAAGGGCTTCTTTAACCACCGCTAAATAATCTTCCAAGGCCTCTTTCCTAGTTTTACCTAATTTAAGGTAAATGTGATAATCTGAACAAGAAGTAAGAATCCCTGTCTCTTTTAGTCCTACTTCTTTTACTAACTTAAGATCCTCCTTTTTAGCTCTAATCCATCCTGTAATTTCAGGGTATTGATAGCCTAAGGATAAACACCGCTCTAAGGCCTCTCTATCTTTGGGGGTGTAGAGAAAAAATTCTGTTTTTCTAATAATTCCTTGGGGACCGCTTAGGCGATGTAAGAATTTGTATAGGGTCTCTATTTGTTCGGGTGTATAAGGGGTTCTGGCCTGTTGGCCATCTCTAAAGGTGGTATCGGTAATGTAAAAATTTTGGGCTGGCTGAGGTGGCATGTATCTACCATCAAAAATTATTCTGGGAGGATTACTGTAAGGGAATAATTCTTTAAATAGTTCAGGTTCTTTTCTATCTACAAGTTGATACCTTTTTCTATCTGGCTTTATTTTGAGCACGAATAGGACCTCCCAAGAAAATTTATAAAAAATTTAAAACTTTTCTAATATTTTGTCAAGAAGAGAAAAGTGTGTTCCAAAAATTGTAGGGGCACAGCATGCTGTGCCCAAGGAATAGAATTGGTAGCCGCAGGCTTTAGCCTGCGAGAGAAATATTTGTAGGGGCAAATCACGAATTGCCCAAAAAATTGGGCGGTTCGTGAACCGCCCCTACATATAAAACCCTTTTGGGCACGACATGTCGTGCCCCTACAATTGTAACACTTGGGCACGGCGGTGTCGTGCCTCTACAATTGTAACAATTGGGCACGGCAGTGCCGTGCCCCTACAGAATTTTGGGCGGTTCGTGAATCGCCCCTACGACTGAAAATCTTTGGGCATGGCATGCTGCCCCCCTACAAAGAAAACCATTTTGTTAAAGCATATCCCACCTCTAACATGTCACATTCCAAAAGTAATTAAATATGACATTTCAAAATATTAACCACTCTGGCCAACAGGACCCTTTTAAAAATTAAAAAAGATATTATAATAAAACCAGCACCATAAAGAGGTAAAATTAATTTACTTCCATAGTAAACCAAAAATAAGTTTTAAGAGGGAGATAAAAATGAACTTACAGGTTCCCTCTTGACAGTTTTTAAAAAAGTTGTATATAAAGGGCTTGTCAATTTTTAGAAAAAGGGAGAGGGAATAAGAGATGCCTACTATTAATCAATTAGTTAGGTTTGGTAGAAAGAAAAAAGAAAAAAGATCTAAGGCACCAGCCTTACAGGGAAATCCTCAAAAAAGAGGTGTTTGTGTACGTGTATACACGGTAACGCCTAAAAAGCCAAATTCTGCCTTAAGAAAAGTAGCAAGGGTAAGATTGACCCATGGGATTGAAGTAACTGCCTATATACCTGGAATAGGGCATAATCTTCAAGAACATTCAGTAGTTTTAGTAAGGGGAGGACGTGTAAGGGACTTGCCTGGAGTAAGATATAAGATTATAAGAGGAGCTCTTGATGCAGCCGGAGTGCAAAATAGAAAAAAATCTCGTTCTAAATATGGTACTCCAAGACCTAAAACCACTAAGTAAGTGAGGTAAAAAGATGCCACGAAAAGGACCGGTACCAAAAAGAGAAGTGCCTCCAGATCCAAAATTTGGAAGTGTATTGGTTGGTAAGTTTATAAATAATTTAATGTGGGATGGCAAGAAAAACACAGCACGAAAAATTTTCTACGAAGTTTTGGAAGTCTTAAGAGAAAAGTCTGGTGGGGAAGAACCTCTGGCTATTTTTGAAAAAGCCGTAGAAAAAGTTAAACCCCTGATTGAAACAAGATCGAGAAGAATAGGTGGAGCCAATTATCAAGTTCCAGTAGAAGTTCGTCCAGACAGGCAGATTTCCTTAGCCATAAAGTGGATTATTAAAGCCGCAAGACAGCGTGGTGAGAAAACTATGGTTGAACGTCTTGCTAATGAACTTTGGGATGCTTATAATGATAGAGGGGCTGCTGTAAAGAAAAGGGAAGATACTCATCGTATGGCTGAGTCTAACCGAGTTTTTGCTCACTTTCGTTGGTAACTTTAAAGAAGCCTCTTAATTTGTGTATGAACCGCAGATAAGGCGGAGGGTGATTTATTTTTTTAACAAAATAAGGAAAGGTGGTGGGTATGACTCCAGAGGAACTTAAAATTTTAAAAACAACCAGGAATATTGGAATTGTAGCCCATATAGATGCTGGAAAAACTACCACTACAGAAAGAGTGCTTTATTACACAGGAAAAACCTATAAGATAGGAGAGGTACACGAAGGAACCGCTGTTATGGACTTTATGATTCAGGAACAGGAAAGAGGTATTACTATTACTTCAGCCTGTACAACCACCTTTTGGAGAAATCACAGAATTAATATTATTGATACTCCTGGACATGTTGATTTTACTATTGAAGTGGAGAGGAGTTTAAGGGTTTTGGACGGAGCAGTAATTATATTTTGTGCTGTGGGCGGAGTAGAGCCTCAATCAGAGACCGTTTGGAGACAGGCAGATAAATATAAGGTTCCAAGAATAACCTTTGTAAACAAAATGGATAGGATTGGAGCTAATTTTTACAGAGTGCTTGAGGAAATGAAAGCTCGTTTAGGAGCTAATCCCTTACCTATTCAAATACCATACGGAGCTGAGGATTCCTTTGTAGGGGTGGTTGACCTAATTGAGATGAAGGCTATTGTGTGGGAAGAAGAAACTTTGGGAGCCAAGTATCATTATGAAGAAATTCCTGCTTCTTTAAAGGACCAGGCAGAAGAATATAGAATGCTTATGCTTGAAAAATTGGCAGATGTTAATGACGCTATAATGGAAAAGTATTTAGAAGGGCAGGAGATCTCTTCTGAAGAGATAAGACAAGCTATTAGAGAAGCTACTTGTTCCCTCAAACTAGTCCCCGTGTTATGTGGTTCTGCCTTTAAAAATAAAGGCATTCAACCTCTTCTTGATGCCATTATAGATTACTTACCCTCACCCCTTGATATCCCACCTGTGAAAGGAATTAATCCCAACACAGGTGAGGTCGAAGAAAGGATCACAGACCCTGACGCACCACTTTCTGCCTTGGCTTTTAAGATTATGACGGATCCCTTTGTTGGAACACTCACCTTTTTAAGAATATATTCTGGTCGTCTTGAATCTGGTATGAATGTATATAATTCTACTAAGAGAAAAAAGGAGAGGATTGGTAGGCTGGTTAGAATGCATGCCAATCAAAGAGAAGAGATTACTGGTGCTGGTGCTGGAGATATTGTGGCTGCCATCGGATTGCGCGTTACCACAACGGGAGATACCCTGTGTGATGAAAACCATCCTATAGAGCTTGAGAAATTGGAGATTCCAGAGCCGGTTATTTCAGTAGCTGTAGAGCCTAAAACTAAAGCAGACCAAGAAAAGCTCTCCTTAGCCCTGCAAAAGATTGCTTTAGAAGATCCATCCTTTAGGGTAACGGTTAATCATGAAACCGGGCAAACCCTTATTTGGGGTATGGGGGAGTTACACTTAGAAATCATCGTTGATAGACTCCTTAGAGAATTTAAAGTAGGGGTAAATGTTGGGAGACCAGAGGTTGCTTACAAAGAGACCATTACTGCTAAAGCAGAAGCAGAAGGTAAATATATTAGACAAACAGGCGGTAGAGGACAATATGGACATGTGAAATTAATAGTTGAGCCCAATATAGGTAAAGGCATAGAGTTTGTTTCAGAGATTGTAGGTGGTGTTATACCTAAGGAATTTATTCCCTCCGTGGAAAAAGGAGTAAGGGAAGCTTGCCAAGAGGGTGTTTTAGCAGGTTATCCAGTAATAGATGTTAAGATAAAATTGGTAGATGGTAGTTATCATGAAGTGGATTCTTCGGATTTAGCCTTTGCTATTGCTGGTTCAATGGGTTTTAAAGAGGCTTGCAAAAAAGCTTCACCTGTGTTATTAGAACCTATTATGAAAGTGGAAGTAGTTTTACCTGAGGAGTATTTAGGTGAAGTTTTAGGCGATCTCTCTTCTCGCAGAGGAAGAGTAGAGGGTATGGATATGCGTGGTAATGTTAGAGTGATTAGAGCTTATGTACCCTTGGGAGAGATGTTTGGTTATGCCACCACTTTGAGATCACTTACTCAGGGACGCGGTACCTTTACTATGCAGTTTGACCATTATGAAAAAGTACCTGCACATTTAGCAGAAAGTATCATAAAAAAATCTAAGGGATAAAAATTTAAGGAGGAGTAGAGATGGCTAAGCAGAAATTTGAGCGAAAGAAGCCTCATTTGAATGTAGGTACCATTGGTCACATTGACCATGGTAAGACAACGCTGACGAGTGCTATAACGAAGGTATTGTCAACCAAGAGATTTGCGCAGTGGGTACCCTTTGATAACATAGACAAGGCACCTGAGGAGAAGGCAAGGGGTATAACGATACAGCTTGCGCATGTGGAGTATGAG
>CALLJI010000080.1 GCA_938091475.1 uncultured Caldimicrobium sp.
CCTCGGTGACCTTACTTGAGTCTCCTACCTCTTTTTTTAGCTGTATGTATATTTCCTTAATTTTAGAATTTTCAGAAAGTGCTAAAACTTTTGAAACATCGCCTTTAGATTGAAGATTTAAATAATCAGATATTGCAATCCTTTGTGACTCCAAACTCTCGTGAATTTTCTTATTTGCAAGTAGATTAAAACCCAAAAAAAGGGTCACTAAAATAAGAACAAAAAGTACTCCTAATCCGATTAAAAGATGCCTCCTAATACTTCCAGCAAGCGAGTTTTTCTCAAACACAGTTACCCCTCCCTAAATTAATTTCCATATTCTTTTAGCTTAATTAAGTGTTTTATATCAAATTTTTACCAAAAAACAAGAGGGAATTTTAAGATGTGTGATACTATTTTGAGAGGTCAGACAATAAGTGCAGAATGTGATTTCGTAGGGGCACGGCGGTGCCGTGCCCCCAATTGGGCAGCCGCAAGGGCTGCCCCTACATTATTTGAATTCTTGGGCTCAGCATGCTGAGCCCCTACAGATCTTTAAATCTTTTGGTCAAATCGTGATTTATCTTATAAATCGGGGATATTCTTGAATTGCCCCTACCCTTTTTGATATTTCGGGCACAGCAATGCTGTGCCCCTACGCTTTTTTTTCATTCCAAAATTGAAAATGTAGGGGCAGGGCTTGCCCCTGCCCGAAAGGTTTTAAACCAGATTTAGACAACTCCAATGGCGGAGGAGGCTTGATTTACTTAGGCTGCTTCATACATCCTTCTCTCTAACCTCTGTACTCTCCTAAGTATATCATCAATGTATTCCTTGTTAGAAAGCGCGCGCTTTAATTCCCCCTTTATATTCGAAACCTCCATAAAGAGTGCATCCAACCTTGAGTCTATCCTATGAGAAATCTCATCAATCCTCTTATTTGTCTCGTCTATCCTATGCGTATTTTGCATAATCTCTCCCTTTAACTCAACCCTCAATTCATCTATTTTTTTGTGTGTCTCATCAATCCTCTTATTTGTCTCATCTATTCGTATATTTACCTCATCAATACGCTTATTAGTATCACTAAGAGCCAGTCTTATATTCCTTATTTCCTCTTTTATTTCAGACTCAAACTGAGCTTGTCTTAATTCAAGAGACCCCATTCTTGCACTAATAGATTCTATAGCAAGCCTAAATCCAGCCAGCTCCCCTGTAACAGAAGCTCTAAAATCTCTGAATTCTTCTTTTATTTCACCTATAATCACCTCCCTAACTGTTTGAATAAGTTTGTCAAGGTCCATCTCACACCTCCTAAGATAAAAGTATCCTTAAAATTATTCAATTAGTCCAACCTTATCGTATTATGTAACTTATCTAATGTTTTGTCAATAGTTGATAAGGGTGTATGATTACTTTTCGCAGGCTAAGGCCTAGGGCTACCATTTTTTTCTCCTTGGGCACAGCAAGACGAGCCCCTACAAATTTTCTAAAAGAATCCATCTTCGGTTAGGATCAAATCCATTTTTATATCATGAGATTCCTTAGGAAGGAAATCCTGAACTTGAAAGGAAAAGGCAACACCAATTTTAAGAGCCTTAGTCTCTCTTAAAAATCTGTCATAATAGCCTCCTCCATAGCCAAGTCTGAACTTCTCTCTATCAAAGGCTAATCCTGGCACTAAAACAATTTCTAAGTCCTCTGGAGCGCACTGAGAACTTGTAGAGGGAGGCTCTGGAATTCCCATATACCCTGGAGTAAGCTCTGTTAAACTTCTCACTAAATGAAAGGTAAGCTTGCCCTCCTTGGAATGAACCCGCGGAAAAAAGATCTCCCTATCTTTAGCTTTTAGAAACCCCTCCACCGCTAAGGTTAAATCTACTTCTTTGTTAATAAAATGATAAAAGGCTATCTTCTTGACCTCTTGAGAGGAAAGGAAATTTATTAGCCTTCTACAAATTTCCCGGGATTTCTCTCTCCATTCCTCTAAAGAGAGAGACTCCCTTAAATATTTATACTTATCTCTCAAAAGCTTTTTGTTCATCAGCCTTATACTCTTAAAGATTAGTTGAGATGAGCAGGAGCTACACTTATAGCTCCTGCTAAGGGGAAGTGATCAAAAAAATTATCTTGGCAATCCGCTCTTTCCTCGTTCTGCAACTAACAATCTTGTCATAGCTCGTTGTAGAGCAGCTCTTGCCCGGGCATAATCAATTTCAGCAATTTTGGCGTGATATTCTTGGATCCTCTTTTCTGCCCTTTCCTTTGCTCTTAAAGCTCTTTCTACATCTATTTCATAAGCTCTTTCTGCTACCTCTGCTAAAAAAGTTATTTTGTTTTGGGAAACCTCGCAGAAGCCACCACTTACCGCTAACCATTCCTCCTTATCACCTACTTTATATCTTAAAGGCCCTGTTTTAATAGCTGCAACCATAGGAGCATGATGAGCTAAAACTCCAAACTCACCTTCCACTCCAGGAGCTATAACTATATCTACCTCTTCACTCACCACCATTCTCTCAGGAGTAATAACTTCTAACCAAATTCTTGCCATAAAAAATCCCCCTTAGCCTTCAAGGAGTTTCTTAGCCTTTTCAACCGCTTCCTCTATAGTGCCAACCATATAAAAAGCTTGTTCAGGTAAGTCATCATGCTTTCCTTCAAGTATTTCTTTAAAACCCTTTATGGTATCCTCAAGTTTAACATATCTTCCAGCCAATCCAGTAAATTGTTCAGCTACATGAAATGGTTGAGACAAAAATCTCTGGATTTTTCTGGCTCTGGCAACAATAATTTTGTCTTCTTCAGAAAGCTCTTCTACTCCAAGAATGGCAATAATATCTTGCAGGTCTTTATATCTCTGAAGCACTTGTTGCACCTGACGAGCCACAGTATAATGCTCCCACCCAACAATATTTGGATCAAGAATTCTTGACTGAGAATCAAGGGGATCCACCGCTGGGTAAATTCCAAGCTCGGCAATCTGACGAGAGAGCACCACTGTTCCATCAAGATGCGCAAAGGTAGTTGCAGGGGCTGGATCTGTTAGGTCATCTGCAGGCACATATACACATTGTACTGAGGTAATAGAACCCTTAGTGGTTGAACAAATTCTTTCTTGCAAGGCACCAATGTCTGTGGCTAAGGTAGGTTGATATCCTACTGCAGAAGGCATCCTTCCAAGAAGCGCTGAAACTTCCTGATTGGCCTGGGTAAAACGATAAATATTGTCAATGAAAAGAAGCACATCTTGCCCTTCCTCATCTCTAAAATATTCAGCCAAAGCCACCGCTGTATGGGCTACTCTTGCCCGGTGACCAGGGGTCTCATTCATCTGTCCATAAACTAAAGCAGCTTTGTCAATAACTCCAGATTTTTTCATTTCAAGATAGAGTTCGTTTCCTTCACGCGTTCTCTCTCCAGCCCCACAGAAAACTGAAATTCCACCGTGTTCCATAGCAATATTATGAATCATCTCCATCATAACCACGGTTTTGCCTACTCCTGCACCTCCAAAGGTCCCCATTTTTCCACCACGAGGGAAGGGAATCAACAGATCAAAGACCTTAATTCCAGTCTCTAAAACCTTGATTTGAACATCAAGCTCAGTCAAGGCTGGAGCTGGTCTAAAAATAGGATATTTTTTTTCCGTTTGAACTGGACCTGCCTCATCTACTGGATCGCCCACAGCATTAATAATTCTTCCCAGTGTACCCTTACCAACTGGCACAAGAAGGGGACCACCAGTAGCAAGCACTGGCTGCCCTCTCTTTAAGCCATCAGTATAATCCATAGCCACACACCTGACCACATTATCTCCCAACTGCTGGGCTACCTCAAGCACAAGATTCCACTCTCTATCATCAATCATAGGATTAGTTACCCTTAAAGCATCTAAAACCTTTGGTACCTGTCCAGGGGGAAACTCAACATCCACCACCGTTCCCATAATTTGCACTATTTTTCCAAATACCTTTTCTTCAGCCATATACCTATCCCTCCTTTAACTTTTAACCTTTAATAGCCTCAGCACCACCTACAATATCCATTAATTCTTTGGTGATGCTGGCTTGCCTTACTTTGTTATAATATAGAGTTAGTTGCTTTACCATATCCGTACAAGCTCGATTAGCATTATCCATTGCAGTCATTCGAGCAGCTTGTTCACTCACAGAAGTTTCAAGCATAGCTGAATAAATCTTATTATTTAGATATAAGGGTAAAAGTTGGGGCAAAAGCTCCTCTTCCTCTGGCTCATACATATAAGAAGTAGCAACCTTTTTTTCACTAACTTCAAACTCAAGGGGTAAAAATTTTTCAGTTTTAGGAATTTGTCTGATAAGATTTACAAAATACCCGTAAATCAAATAAACTTCATCCCAGGTACCCTCAAGAAAGGCAGAAATAGCACTCCGAGCTATTCTCCTTGCATCTTGCATAAGAACTCGAGACATTATGTCGGCATAACTTTCTCTTACTGGATATTTCCGTTTAAAATAGCTGATTCCCTTTTTCCCTACTAAGATTAATTCTACCTCTTTTCCCTCTCGGCGAAATTTTTTAATCTGACTCTCCGCTTCTCGTATTAAGTTACTATTGAAGGCTCCACAAAGCCCTCTATCTGCTGTAATGAGTATTAAACCAACCCTTTTTACTTGGTCCCTTGAAACTAAATAGGGAATCCGGCTTTTATTAAGTCCCGGTGCACTGAGAAGCTGTGCTAAAACTTCATCAAACTTTGACCGATAAGGTCTAAAGCCCTCTAATCTCTCTTGTAAAGTCCTCAGCTTGGCTGAGGCAACCATATTCATTGCTTTAGTAATCTGTCCAATTTTCTTTATAGCATCAATCTTTTTGCGTAAATCCCTTAAACTGGGCATTCTATCCTCCTCTTAATTAGGGAACAGGAACTGGTTCTATATTATTCACCCTCTTAAATTCCTCATTAAATTCCCTAAAGGCATTCTTCATTTTTTCCTCAAGCTCAGAAGAGATCTCCTTCTTTTCCCTAATTTCTTGGAAAATTTCCGGATATTTTTTCTCTATAAACTCATAAAGTTCCTTTTCATATTGGGCTAAGACCTCAAGGGGCATCTCATCTAAAAACCCCCTGGTTCCAGCAAAAAGAATGCATACCTGCTTCTCCACCGGCAAAGGTTGATACTGGGGCTGTTTTAGAATTTCAACCAATCTTGCTCCTCTGTGAAGAACCCTCTGGGTAGCTTTGTCTAATTCAGAACCAAATTGAGCAAAGGCTGCAAGTTCTCTATACTGCGCAAGCTCAAGCCTCAAACGCCCTGCAACCTGCCTCATCGCCTTTATCTGAGCTGAACCTCCCACCCGAGATACAGACAGGCCCACATTAACCGCTGGTCTAATACCAGCAAAAAATAACCCTGGCTCTAAGTAGATTTGCCCATCAGTAATAGAAATAACATTCGTAGGAATATAAGCAGAAACATCGCCCTGCAAAGTTTCAACAATAGGAAGTGCTGTTAAGGACCCACCACCATACTTGTCATCAAGCTTTGCTGCTCTCTCAAGGAGCCTTGAATGATTGTAAAAGATATCCCCTGGATAGGCCTCTCTACCCGGAGGTCTTCTAAGGAGAAGAGAAATTTCACGATATTCTGCCGCCTGTTTAGAAAGGTCATCGTAAATCACTAAAGCATGTCTTCCTGTATCTCTAAAATACTCCCCTATGGCACATCCAGAATAAGGAGCAATCCATTGAAGTGCGGCAGTATCTGAAGCACAAGCTGCGACCACCGTAGTGTATTCCATAGCTCCAAATCTTCTCAAAATTTCAACTATTTGCGCTACCGTTGATCTCTTTTGCCCGATGGCTACATAAATACAATAAACATCTGTATTCTTTTGTGCCAAAATAGCATCAATAGCTATGGCAGTTTTTCCAGTTTGCCTGTCTCCAAGAATGAGCTCTCTTTGACCTCTTCCAATGGGGGTCATAGCATCAATAGCCTTTACTCCAGTATACATTGGCTCATGAACTGGTTTTCTCTGAATAATACCAGGTGCTTTAAGCTCAATTCTGCGATATTCCTTTGCCTCAATGGGACCTTTTCCATCAAGAGGTCTTCCCATAGGATCTATTACCCTTCCTAAAACTGCCTCTCCTACAGGGATAGAAGCCACTCTCCCCGTTCTCTTGGCCACATCCCCTTCTTTAATCTTGGTATAATCACCCATAATAGGTATTCCCACATTATCAAACTCTAAATTAAGGGCAATACCTATTTCACCACTTTCAGGAAACTCTACTAACTCCATGTATTCACAATTTCTTAATCCGAAAACACGTGCTACTCCATCTGCAACAGATATCACTACACCCATTTCCTCTAAATCTATTTTTTTCTCAAACTCTTCAATGCGTTTTTTAATAAGATCGCTAAGTTCTTGAGCTTTAATGACTTCCATTGGCTATACCCCCTTTATGATAATTTCTTTAAATTTTTCAAGCTGACTCTTAACAGTCCCATCCCAGATGTAATCGCCAATCTTTACCTTTATTCCACCTATAATTTCTGGATCAACTCTCACCTCAAGATAAACCTGCTTTTTCAAAAGTTCCTTCAATGACTCCTCAAGCTCGCTTTTTTCCGCCTCTGAGAGAGGATAAGCTGCCACCACTTCACCTCTTGCTATACCAAGCTCTTCATCCAGTAAAGCCTGATACATAGCTACAATTTCTTCTAAGTACTGGATTCTCCTTCTCTCAATTAAAAGAACAAGGAATCTCTCAATCTCTGCAGGCACCCTATATACCCTTACTACTTCTTGCAAAATATCTAATTTTATATCTGGGGGGTAGACTGGGCTTTGTAAAACCTGAAAAACCTCAGG
Organism: uncultured Caldimicrobium sp.; assembly: GCA_938091475.1. GTDB lineage: Bacteria > Desulfobacterota > Thermodesulfobacteria > Thermodesulfobacteriales > Thermodesulfobacteriaceae > Caldimicrobium. The sequence continues at coordinate 6,847 of CALLJI010000080.1, forward strand.
TTGACTCTTTAGCTCTTTCAAAAGCTTAGTAAGCTCTTTACCATATTCCTCCGCTTGATTGAGCTCCTTTGCAGCTATAAATAATCCTTTGGCGTATTTAAGAGCAATAGCTAAGGCTCTCAATTTAGACTCCTCCCTTTAATTTGTTCTATGAAATTTTTAACTAGTCTTTTTTGATCCTCAGGGGTAAGATTTTTTTTCAAAAGTTCCTCTGCTAATTTTACAGACTCCTTAGCAAGCTCAATTCTCAAAAGATCTTTAGCCTTTTCCATCTCCTGAGCAATATATACTTGAACTTGCTCGCGAATCCGTTCAGCCTGGAGCTTAGCTTCCTCTATAATTTTCTCTTTTTCCTTGAGACCCTGCTCCACATAATTCTGATATATAGCTTCTGCTTCTGCCTTAAGATTTTTTATCTTTTCCTGCAGCTCTAAATATTTGGCTTCTGCCTCTTTTTTCCTTGCCAAGAGTTCTTCATATTCTTTTACCAAGTTCTCCTTTCTACTAACGAAAAAATTAACCATAGGTTTTCTTAGCAACTTATACAAAAGAATTGTCAAAACTAAAAAATTAACGGTCCACCAAATAAGATTTTTAATTTGCGAAGGGGTAACTCCGTGCTCTCCAGCCTCGGTGGCAGAGTATAAATCTATATAAGAAATTAAAAGAAAAACCCCCACTACTAACCAAAATCTAAAAGGAAATTTCATACCTTCCTCCCAAGGAGCTTTTCAGAAATTAATTGAGCAAAAACTTCTTTTTGAGCCATTAATTCTTCTCTTAATCTTTCAAACTCTCTCTTAAAGGCGTTTTCCCATTCCCTTTTCTGAGCCTCTACCTCT
>CALLJI010000081.1 GCA_938091475.1 uncultured Caldimicrobium sp.
AAGGTAGAGGAAATCCTAAGAGAACATGGCATTGATGAAAGAGCTATTTTTTACGGACTTGAAGATATAGAAACAAAACATCCCCTTTGGAAACTTTATGCCCTGATTAAACAAATAAGTCCTCATTATATAAAATTTTTAGAGCTACCTATTACTAAACTGCATGGAGTTATAACAAGAGTCGAAATTTAAAAAATATTTTTGGCAGGGTCAAGCCCTGCCCCTACATATTTAGGGCAATTCGTGAATTGCCCTTACTGAAACACTCTTTGGCACGATATGTCGTGTCCCTACTTTTTTAATATTTTTGGATTTGAAAAAATGTAGGGGCTCAGCATGCTGAGCCCAAGAACTTTAAAAATTTTAGGGGAAGCCCTTATGGCTGCCCAATTGAGGGCACGGCACCGCCGTGCCCCTACACATTTGTAGGCGGTTCGTGAACCGCCCCTACGACCCAAATTATTTTGGGCAGTGGCAAGCCCTGGTCCTCCATTTTTACAAAACTTTTTACAATGTGATATTTCTAAATGATAACCAAAAAAAAAAATATTCTACATGCCCTTGAAATATTAATAAAAGTTGATAATAATTTCTCCATAAATTGAATAGAAGGAGGCTTTATGGAGCATGTCTTTGATAGATTAAGTCCAGAAGAAAAGAAAAGGGCAGAAGCCCTGGGAGAAGAGTATATCTCCTTTTTAACAGAAGCAAAAACGGAGAGAGAAGCGGTGGAATATTTTCTTAAACATTTGGAGGGTGCTGGCTTTGTTGAAGGGGATTCTGAAAAGGGATTTTTGAATTATAAGGATAAATTTTTGGCTTGTTGGAGGCAAGGAGAAAGGCCTCTTAAAGAAGGTTTAAAAATCATCGTAAGTCATATTGATACTCCAAGGCTTGATCTCAAACTTCATCCCCTTTTTGAGGAGATGGACCTTGCTTTTTTAAAAACCCACTATTATGGTGGGATCAAAAAATATCATTGGGTTGCTATTCCCTTGGCCTTACACGGAATAGTAGTTAAAAAAAACGGAGAGAAAGTAAAAATAGTGATAGGAGAGGAGGAGAAAGATCCACTTTTTACCATTTGTGATTTGCTTCCCCATCTTGCACGAAAAAAGCAAGAAGAAAAAAAATTAGGAGAAGCTATCTTGGCTGAGAATTTAAATCTCTTAATAGGGGGTATTCCTTTAGAAAAGTCTCCCAAGGGGAAAAAGGAGGAAAAAGAAAGAGTAAAGAAAAAAATTTTGCAATTGTTTAAAGAAAGGTATGGAATTGAAGAGGAAGATTTTACCTCAGCAGAAATTTATGCTGTTCCTGCCGGAAAAGCCAGATGGGTTGGATTAGATAAGGCTTTTATTGGAGGTTATGGCCAGGATGATAGAATTTGTGCCTTCACAAGTTTTAAGGCATTACTTACTACGGAAAAGCCTAAATATCCCAATCTAGTGATCTTTATGGATAGAGAGGAGATTGGATCTGAAGGTAATACCAGTGCCAAAAGTAGAATATTTGAAGGTTTAATCTATGAATTACTCAAAAAAGCAAAAATTGACCCTACCCCAGACAATTTCTTTGAAGTTATGATGCGTACAAAAGCCCTCTCCGCAGATGTTACAGCTGGCATTGATCCCATTTACATTGAGGTGCATGATAAATTAAATGACGCTAAATTGGGTTATGGAGTAGTAATAACAAGATATACAGGCCATGGCGGAAAATATATGGCCAATGAGGCTCATGCAGAGTATGTGGCTTATTTAAGAAACATCTTTGAGAAAAATAATGTAGTCTATCAAATTGCCTCTATGGGTAAGGTAGATGAGGGGGGAGGTGGCACAGTTTCTAAATACTTTGCATCCTATGGTATGGATATTGTTGATATCGGCCCACCCCTACTTTCTATGCATTCTACCTTTGAGATAGCTCATATAGGAGATTTATATACCACCTTTAAAGCCTTTGAAGCCTTTTTAAAAAGTTAATTTTGCAATGCCTATAAAACAGGGCGATCTCGTTATCCTCTATTATGAGGGCAAGAAATATCTTCTTTCTGTAAAACCAGAAATTTTTCATACCCATTGTGGTTATATTAATCTCTCAGAACTTGAAGGTAAGAGCTTCGGAGACCAAATTTTAAGTTCTACAGGAGAACCCTTTGTAATCCTAAAGCCTACTCTTTATGATTATGTTATGAAATTAAAGAGAATAACCCAAATTATCTATCCCAAAGACTTAGGGTATATTCTTTTAAAATTAGGGGTGGGGGAGGGGAAAACTTTCTTAGAGTGTGGAACTGGCTCAGGAGCCTTAACCTGTGCTTTGGCATATTTAGTAGGTGAAAAGGGAAAGGTTATTTCTTATGAGAGAGAGGAAAAATTTATAAAAATTGCTAAGGAAAATCTCACAAAACTCGGGCTTGATGGGCGTGTAATCATAAAACACAAGGAAGTAATTGATGCCTTTGAAGAAAGAGAGGTTGACGGTGTTTTTTTAGATGTGCGCTCGCCTTGGCTTTTGCTTGAGGCCGCTTTTAATGCCTTAAAAGGGGGACATCCCATAGGTATTCTCGTTCCAACTACGAATCAGGTTGTTCAAACCCTTACCACTCTTAAGTCCCTTCCCTTTGTAGATATTGAGATAGTTGAAATATTACTTAGAAGCTATAAACTTAATCCCGAGAGATTCCGTCCAGAAGATCAAATGGTGGCGCATACTGGTTATCTCATATTTGCAAAAAAAGTTTTATCGGATTTGGTTAAATGAGTATAAACTTTCAATTTTTGAATATTACACCCTTGGCTGAAGAATTTTCACAGACTTTAAAGAAAAAGATCCAAAGGATTTTCAAAATTCTTCATCGCAAGAGAAAGGACCTCACCCTTGTGTTTACGAATGACAAACATATTCAAGTCTATAATAGAATTTACTTAAATAGAGATTATCCTACCAATGTGCTTTCCTTTGGTGGTAACCACAATTATTTGGGAGATGTAATAATTTCTGTGGAGAGGGCAAGGGAGGAAGCAGAGCAATACAAACTTCCCTTTGAAGACTATCTCTTAGCATTAATTGTGCATGGGATTCTCCATTTATATAATTACGATCATGAGAAGGGTTTATATGCACCTTGGCTTATGTTAAAAAAGGAAATAGAATTAATGGAAGAATTAGCTGAGAACAAAGAGCCTATATTAAATTTTTTGAAGAGGAGGGAGTATATGCCAGCCAAGCTTGCAGTAAATGTGGATCATGTGGCAACTGTAAGGGAAGCCCGTAAAACCTATTACCCAGACCCTGTACACGCAGCAGTCTTAGCAGAACTTGGAGGTGCAGACGGAATAGTAGTACACTTACGATTAGATAGAAGGCATATTAAGGAAAGGGATGTAGAGATTATTCGGGAGGTCGTTAAAAAGAAGCTCATTCTGGAGATGGCTATAGATAAAAGTTTAATAGAGTTTGCCAAGAGGATAAAGCCCTATCAAGTAACTCTTGTTCCAGAGAGGGTAGAAGAGATTACCACTGAGGGGGGAATGGAGCTTGAGGGAAGAGTAAGTGAAGTGAAAAAAGTGGTGAAAGAACTCAATCAAACCAATATTAAGGTTAGTTTATTTCTAAATCCTGAACTTAAGGATTTAGAACTGGCAAAGAAAACAGGGGCACAAATAGTTGAGCTCCACACCGGAATGTATGCAGAAGCTAAAACTGAGGAAGAAAGGCTTAAAGAATTGGAAAGATTAGAAAGAGCAGCCCATAAAGCTAAGGAATTAGGTTTTATTGTGCATGCAGGGCATGGTTTAAATTATGATAACATTGGCCCAGTTGCAGCCATTCCAGAAATAGAGGAGTTTAGTATTGGTCACAGTATAGTGGGTAGAGCAATTATGGTTGGTATGAAAGAAGCTGTAAGAGAAATGAAAGAACTTATTTTGAGAGCAAGAGGTTAATCTATGCCTGTTGAAACTCTCATAGTGGGTCCACTTCAAGTGTGCTGTTATCTCTTCTATGATGCAACTACCCTGGAAGGAGTAATCATTGATCCTGGTGATGCAGACCAAAAAATCCTTCAAAAAGTGGAGGCAATGAATCTTAAAATCAAGTATATACTTGGAACCCATGGTCATCCTGACCATCTTTTAGGTGTAGATTTCTTAAGATCAGTTTTAAAAGTGCCTTTTTTTCTGCATCGCGAGGATCATAGGTTCTTTCAAATTCCAGAAAATTTTCTTACCTTTAAACTTTGGGGTTTTCCGGAAAATCCAAAAGCGGATGCACTTTTAGAGGAAGGACAGATTTTAAAAATAGGCAATACTCATCTTCAAGTAATCCATACACCAGGGCATTCTCCTGGGTCTGTATGTTTTTGGAACAAAGAAGAAAACCTCCTTTTCACTGGGGATACCCTTTTTGTTGAAGGGATTGGTAGAGCCGATCTGCCCGGAGGTAATTATAATCTGATGATGAAATCTATAAGAGAAAAAATATTAATTCTTCCTAAGGATACCCTCATTTACCCAGGACATGATTATGGCTCTAAATCTGTCTCAACCCTGGAAGAACAATTAATGGAAAATCCCTTTTTACAGGAAGATTAGCTTCTCCCTATGCCAGAATAACTAAAGCCAAGTTTTTTTACTACCTCTGGCTCATAAATATTTCTCATATCAATTAGGACCGGAGATTTCATAAGCTTTTTAATTTGGGTGAGATCTAAAAATCTAAATTCATTCCACTCAGTAAGTATGACCATAGCATGGGCTTCCTTCAGAGCCTCTTCCGCAGATTGAGCATATTCAATAGGTAGATCTTTCATTGCCTCACGGAATTCTTTCATAGCTACAGGATCATAAACCCTAACTTTAGCCCCTAACTCAAGAAGTTTAGGTACAACAGTCAGCGCAGGGCTTTCTCTCACATCACTTGTGTTGGGTTTAAAGGAAAGCCCAAGTATGGCAATAACTTTATTTTTAAGTTCTCCTAAAAAATTTTCTAACTTTGAAATTACTCTTAATTTTTGTTTTTCATTGACTTCTATGACTGCTTCTAAAATTTTTAAGGGCGAGCTTAAAAGTTTGCCTTGATGAATAAGAGCTTTTACATCCTTTGGGAAACAAGAACCGCCAAAACCAGGACCTGGATTTAAAAACTTACTTCCAATTCTTGGGTCTAATCCCATTCCCTTGGCAACTAAAGTGACATCTGCACCTACCTTTTCACAAAAATTAGCCATTTCATTAATAAAAGTTATTTTAGTTGCTAAAAAGGCATTTGAGGCGTATTTTATAAGTTCTGCGGTTTCTAGATTTGTAATGATAAAGGGAGTTTCTGCTAAGTACAAAGGTCTATAAATATCTTTTATTATCGCAATAGCATAGGCACTCTCTCCACCAATGATTACTCGATCAGGATGCATAAAATCTTCAACCGCATTGCCCTCTCTTAGAAATTCTGGATTAGAAATTACATCTATGGCTGCTTCTGTTTTTTTGTGTTTATTAATTAAATCTTTCATCCATCTATTGGTTCCAACAGGTACAGTACTTTTAGTAACAATAACTTTATACTCATCTATTACCTCAGCTAACTTAAGAGCAACTTCCCGAATTTGCGATAGATCAGCCGATCCATCAGGAAGGGAAGGGGTCCCTACACAAATAAAAATTACTAAGGAATTTTTAACCGCTTTAGCAAAGTCTGTGGTAAAATCAAGTCGCTTTGCCTTGAGATTTTTTCTAACTAGTTCTTCTAAACCAGGTTCATAAAAGGGAATTTCTCCTTTTTTTAATTTCTTTATCTTTCCTTCATCAATGTCAACACAGGTAACCTTCATTCCAAAATCAGCTAACCCTGCACCTGATACAAGGCCTACATATCCTGTGCCTATAACAGAAATGTGCATTTTTGACGCAAATTAATTAACTATCACTTTGATTTTTTGATTGAGCAGTATAAAGTTTTTTATGATTTGTTTTATTTACGGTTTTAGTTTTGGAAGAGGCTTGATTAGCATAAACTCTACCCTTAGGATTAGCTTTGGAGGAAACTACATTTTTTTGACTATGCTTAGTTTGGGCAAGAGATTTGTTTTTATTTTTATTCTTAGCTACTCCCTGAGAAAAGTTCTGTTTTTTAGATTCTCTATAATAGGAAACTGGTTTAATATTGACAGGAAAATTAAGATTAATAGCGGTATTAACAATCACAGGAGAAGCCTTTCTTTCTAAAACCAATTCGGAAAACCCAAGTAATTTTTTGGTATCTTCCCAAAGGGTGTCTCTTGTGAGTGCACCTAAAAGAGAGGTTATGACTAATCTATCTTTTACTTTAGCTACATTAACTAAACAATGTTTAGAGAGTCGAGTGTAACCAGTCTTTCCACCAATAATTACATCTTTGCTTTCCTCCTCAAAAAGAAGTTTATTGGTATTTTTTACTACAATGGTTCTGCCTTCTTGAGAAGTAATAACTTTTATTGGTAAATTTATGCTTTCTTTGATATGAGGATATTTTAAAGCCTCATAGAGAAGAAGCGCTAATTCATAAGCAGTGGAATATTGGTTCGGTGCAGGAAGGCCTGAGGCAGTGACAAAATTTGAATTTTTTAACCCAAGGGCTCTGGCTTTGTGATTCATTAGTTCAGCAAATTTTTCTTCACTTCCTGCAACAGCTTCAGCTAAAGCGGTAGCAGCTTGATTGGAGGATTTAATGAGCATTAAATGTAATAGATCCTCTACTGTGTAAACCTCTCCTTCATATAGATGAGGAGGAGTTGAGGGGATCTCTTCAACCTTTTTGGAGATTTTTATTTCTTGGTCAAGGGATAATCTGTCTAAAACTACCATAGCGGTGAGAAGTTTAACTGTGCTTGCCGGAGGAATTTTAATATGAGGATTTTTGGCATAAAGAATTTGTCCAGTATATCCATCTAAGGCAACCCCTGCTATAGAATTGATGTTTTCATAATACTCTTGAGCTTTAATAGGTATAAAGGAAATTAGAAGA
>CALLJI010000082.1 GCA_938091475.1 uncultured Caldimicrobium sp.
AGGGGTTATGGCATCCCTTATGGCCAAAGAGGAGCCTATTACTCTCTTCATAGATCTTGGAACAAACGGGGAGATAGTCATTGGGAATAGGGATTTCCTTATGACAGCAGCTTGTTCAGCGGGTCCAGCCTTTGAAGGTGGAGGAATTAAGTGTGGTATGAGAGCAACCAGTGGTGCTATAGAAAGTGTAAATATTGATCCAGCCACACTTGAGCCTATGATTATAACTATTGGAAAAAAGAAACCTAAGGGTATTTGTGGCTCTGGAATTATATCCCTAATGGCAAACTTATTTAGAGTAGGATTAGTGGATAAAGCAGGTAAATATCGTAGAGAAATAACCCATCCTCGCCTAAGAAGAGGGGAAAATGGATTTGAATATGTCTTAGTATTTAAGGAAAATTCAGCTACTGGAGAAGATATTGTTTTTACTGAAGAGGATATTGAAAATCTTCTTCGAGCAAAGGGTGCTATGTTTGCTGGTTATCAGATCTTAATTGAATCAGTTGGATTGACTATGCAGGATATAGAGAGGGTTTTTTTAGCGGGGACCTTTGGAAGTTATATAGAGTTAGAGGATGCCATAACTATTGGGCTTTTGCCGGATCTTCCAAGAGAAAGATTTTATTTTTTAGGAAATACCAGTTTACAAGGTGCTAAAAAAATGATATTATATACCTCAGCCAGAGAAGAGCTTCACAATATTACTAAAATGATGACCCATATTGAACTCTCTAATCATCCTCGGTATATGGACTATTATATGGCTGCCCTTTTCTTACCTCATACAGATGAGAGACTTTTTCCATCCCTAATGGAGAAAAGATGATTCATAGAGAAGGTAAACCCTTTATTATTGCGCCTTTGATTGCTTCAGGTTTATCCTTTCTTTTAGGTAAATCTAAATTAACACTGGGATTTTTAGGTCTCTCACTATTTAATGCCTATTTTTTTCGCAACCCTAAAAGAGAGCCACTTTTTCATCCTGAATTGGTAATTTCTCCCGCCGACGGAAAGATAGTTCTATGTCAAGTGGAAGAACGCCCCGATTGGTACGATGGTCCCCTCTATCGTATTGGTATTTTTATGCGTCTTTGGGATGTCCACCTCAATAGATCCCCTATTACTGGTAAAGTTCTAAAAGTTATATACTCAAAAGGAGAAAAACTTCCAGTTTTTAAAGAGAAGGCCTTTGAGAGAAATGAAAAAATCTTTTATCTCCTGGAAAGAGAGGATGGAGTTCCCTTTTGGGTGGTGCAAATTGCAGGGTATATTGCAAGGAGGGTAAAAAATTTTGTTTTACCTGGAGATAATGTGGTAGCTGGAGATCTAATTGGGATAATAAAGTTTGGCTCAAGGGTTGAACTTTTCTTTCCTTATGAAAAAGCTGAAATTTTTATTAAAGAGGGTCAGAGAGTCTTTGCCGGTGAGACAATTTTGGCTAAAGTCCCCCTTAACCCTACATTCTAATGCAATTTTTACTACCTAATATTTTTACTACTCTCAATCTTTTTTCAGGTTTTTATTCTATTATAGCCTCTTTTGAAGGGAAATTTCTTAATGCGAGTATTGCTATAATACTTGCCCTTTTCTTTGATGTTTTTGATGGAAGAATAGCTCGCCTAACCGGCCAATCCACTAAATTTGGCAGGGAATATGATTCTCTGGCTGATATGGTTTCCTTTGGGGTAGCACCAGCTCTTCTTATTTATAATTTTTCGCTTAAAGTTTTTTTTAAGATGGGGTGGTTGGCCTGTTTTCTCTATACAGCTTGCGTTGCTCTAAGGCTGGCTCGTTTTAATGTTAAAGCCTCATCTACCTTTTATTTTGAGGGTTTGCCCTCTCCTGCAGGTGGAGCCATCTTGGCATCTCTAACTATCTTTTTACTTCATCTTGGAATCGAACCACTTTATAGAAATTGGCTCATTTTGATTTTGGTTTACTTACTAGCTTATCTTTTCATTTCTCCCATTAAGTATCCAAGTTTCAAAGACATAAGAGTTAAAGCTTTACCTAATTTTTATTTTCTTGTCCTCTTCATTCTTATGTTAATTTTAACTGCTACTAATCCTCCTCTTATTCTTCTTATAGCTACCACTTTTTATGTTTTATTAGGACCTTTTCTTCTTTTTAAAAGAACCAGTAAAAGAGTTTTTAAAAAATTTTTAAAAAGGGATAGGGAAGGCTGAAATTGAAAAATTATTTTTATATAGTATAATTTTCTCATAAAATTTTCCATTTTTTAGAAGTTTTACAAATTTATTTACTAATTAGAAAAGGAGGAAAGGAGATGGGAGGTACAGGTAAATTATTGAATATTGGCTTTGGAAACTTTGTGGTAGTGGATAGAGTTATTGCTATTGTTAATCCCAATTCAGCACCTATGAAGAGGTTAAAAGAAGAGGCCAAGGAGACAAAAAGGCTTATAGATGCTACCCAAGGTAGAAAAACGCGCTCCATAATTATTACAGATAGTAATCATGTCGTCCTTTCAGCTATTCAAGCTGAAACCATTGCACAGAGATTTACTTCTGACATTTTAAAAGTTAAGGAAGAGGAAGAATAAGGAATTGGAAAAAATTATAATCATCCTTTCTGGTCCATCTGGGGCGGGAAAAAGTACACTCTTGAAGGCTCTCCCTTCGGAAGAATTCTATTTTTCTGTGTCATATACTACGAGAAAGCCCAGAGAGGGAGAAAGGGAGGGTAAAGATTATTATTTTATAGATAGAGAAAAGTTTATAGATATGTTAAAGCGAGATGAATTTTTGGAATGGATTGAAGTCCATGGTAATTTTTATGGGACCGCTAAAAGTGAAATTGAAAAGGCTTTCACTTTGGGGAAACATTTAGTTTTTGATGTAGAGGTTATAGGGGCAAGCAATTTAAAAAGATACTTTGGACCAAAAGCTATCACTATCTTTATTGCACCACCAAGTATAGAAGTATTAGAAAGGAGACTTAGAAATAGAGGCACTGAAAGTGAGGAAAAATTAAGGGAAAGATTGCAGAGAGCTCATTTTGAGCTCTCCTTTGCTCCTTTTTATGATTATCTTATTATAAATGAGGATCTTTCCATAGCTAAGGAGCAATTACTCTCCATCATTAAAGCGGAGCAATGTAGGCCCTGGAGGTTAAAAAAGGTTTTTTAAATGACCAAGGTTATCTGGGGTATTAATCCCCTTTTAGAGGCTTTAAAAAATCATCCTGAACTTATAGAAGAAATTATTTTTGAAAAAAAGACCCTTTCTGGAAAAAAATTTCAAATTTTAGAGAAGGCAAAAAAATTAAATATTCCTATAAAGTTTTATACAAGAGAGCCCTTTTGTCCACCCAAAGTTCCCAAAGATTCTAATACTCAAGGGGTTGTGGCGTATATCAGAGAATTTCTCTATGCAGACTTAGAGGACATAGAGGCCAATTGGTCAAAAAAGGGAGAACTTCCTTTAGTTTTGGCTTTAGATGAGGTTATGGACCCTCAAAATGTTGGCAATATCTTAAGAGTGGCAGATGGCTTAGGAGTACATGGAGTGATTCTCCAAAAACATAGAGCCTGTGAGGTAACAAGCACTGTGATTAGAGTCTCTTCTGGATCTGCCTTCAATTTACCTATAGTTTTAGTTAAAAATTTAAAAGAAGCTTTAGATTATTTTTCTAAAAAGGGAGTTTGGATTCTTGGTCTCTCCCACAGGGCTGATAGATTCATTTTTGAGCTTGATTTAAAAGTACCCCTTTTAGTAATTGTGGGCAATGAGGAAAAGGGGATTAGGCCAAGTGTAATGGAGCGCTGTCATTTTATGGCAAAGATCCCAATGAGAGGAAAAGTAGAGAGCCTAAATGTAGCTCAGGCCACAGGTATTGCCCTTTATGAAATTGTAAGGCAACGCTCTTTATAATTACTCTAACTCGCAACCTCCACTTAGATATAGGGCAAGAATCTTTTCTTCGAGATTTCTTTTATAGGGTTTCATAAAAGGGGGCTCATAAGAAGTAAGGGTTTTGAAATCTACCAGGAGCTCATCCCCTCCTCTCATAGATTTATTTGCATAGACTTCTATACAGATAAACTCTGATAAATTCGTAAGGTATGCCAAATAGGGTGGAGGCTCAAAGAGAAGTCTTGCTTTTGCCAAAAGAGCTCTTTCAAAGGAACTAAGTCCCTTTCTACTGGGATGATAATCTAAGATAAGCAGAGTTTTCCCCTGATGCGTTACAAGAAGGGGTAGGGTGATTTTAAAATAAAGATTATGTAAATTTATTTCAAAGATATTTGAAAAAAATAGCGTCCCTTCGGGGTAACCTTTATTCAGAAGGAGCTTTTTGAGATATGTTAAAATTTCTTTTGATGGATAGGTCATCAAAGTCTTTCTCCTGTTCAAAGGTTAAATTAAGCTTCATCGAGAATGTTTCAAAAATTGTACGGGCACAGCATGCTGTGTCTAAGAATAAAAATATTAGTATGGCCAACCATTGAGGTTACCCAAATGCGGTGTTAAAACCCTCTGGGCAGGGGCAAGCCCTGCCCTTACGATTGAAACCTTAGGCACGGCGATGCGGAGCCCCTACAAAATTAGGCGATTCGTAAATCGCCACTACATCTGTGATCTCTTGGGCATCACATGTCGTGCCCTTTCTTTTATAATTTGTAGGTTTATGGTCATAGCAAGAATTCCACGATGTCCTTATGCTGGAAAAACTAAAGAAAACGAGCTTTGGCTAATTCCCATAATTGTTTAACATCCTCATCTGATAGTCCTGCACCAAGAGCTATTTTAAAGGCAAGTTCTCTATCTAAGATATCTGAAGGACTATGGGCATCTGAATTAATTACCAGAGGAGCTCTATATTTAAGAGCCAATCTTGCTACATGGCCATTAGCTAAGCAATGTCCTTTCCTTCCTGAAAGTTCAAGAAATACACCCTTTTCTGCAGCTAATTTTACTTCCTCCTCTGAAATCAGCCCTGGATGAGCTAAAATATCAGCTCCTCCTAAGATGGCAGAAAGATTAGTTCCTTTTTCCACAGGCTCAACTAAGGTTTCACCGTGCACTACTACAATTTGGGCACCTGCGGCTCTTGCTTTTTTAATTAGGTCCGGGATAAGAGGAGGAGGTACATGAGTAATTTCAATGCCAACAATAAGACGAGGAATAAGATGGTTAAAGGCAGTAGCTATTTTTTTTAGATGGTTAAGAATAAATTCATAGTTTGAGTGATCTGCATGATCTGTAATAGCTATACCTTCATAGCCGAGAACCTTTACTCTTCTCCAAATTTCAGCAGGAATTAATTCACCATCACTAAAGACAGAGTGACAATGAAAATCAAACAAAGGGACCTCTACATTTTGTATTTGAAATGTTTAGGATCTAATTCTTTTAATATTTCTTTGAGTTTTTCCTTTTCCTCTTCCGTTGCACCCACTATTTCTTCCTGACCTTCTTTGGTAAGTGTTTCTGTAAAGGTTTGACTTTTTTGTAAAACCTCTTCAGAGACAAAAATTTCAGCCCCAGTTCTTAAAGCTAGGGCTACGGCATCACTGGGCCTGGCGTCAATATCAACTAATTGTCCTTGTATCTCTAAGGTTATAAGGGCGTAATAGGTATTTTCTCTTAAATCAACAATTTCAATCTTAGGAACTTTAATACCCAAAAAGTCTAAAATGTTTTTCATAAGATCATGGGTTAAAGGCCTTGGGAATTGAATGTTTTCAAGTTTAGAGGCTATTGAGGTTGCCTCAAGCACACCAATCCAGATAGGTAGAATACGAGGGCCGTCTATTTCTTTAAGAAGCATAACAGGACTGTTTGAAACAGGATCTATAGCTATTCCATGAATAAAGACCTTAACCCTCATTTTCACCTCTCTGTTATAGATACATTTATTTATATGTTAAGTTCTTTTTTTTGAAAAGTCAAGGGTAGAGCGTGTGGTTGTGGTTACTATTTTAAAAATGTCACAAAAGGGCTTCGAAATGCTCTCCCCCAATGGTTTTGTTTGTAAGGGGCACGGCCGCGCCAGGCCCTTAATTGGGCAGCCGCAAGGGCTGCCCCTACATTTCCTTAATTCTGGGTAATTCTTGAATTGCCCCTCCTACAAAAAATTAGGTTATAATACCACATAACCATGTTTTACAAATTTACTATGACGAAATTAAATGGGAAAAGGCAGGAGAACTCAATTGCTCGTGGGTCTTTGAACCCTTTGTCTAGTGTGTTCCCTGCCTCCCAAACCATAATAAGTTGGTTGGGTTTTTAAACCCTTGTTACAGTGGAGGATTGGTTGGGAGGTAGATCCTGCCTTTTCTTAAAAAAAACTCAAAGGAGGTGGTTGCTATGAGCAAATTATTCGTTGGCATTGATGTATCCAAGGACAGTTTTGTGGCCTGTGGCATCGATGCAAATGGTAACACCCTATTCTCTTTCAAAGGCGCTATGGACATTAATGGTTTTTCTGAATTGGTAAAACTTATCACTTCCCATTCTAATGGTTTCTCCTCTGCCCTCGTAGGCTTAGAATCTACGGGGTGTTATCAAGTCGCTCTTTTCTCTTACCTCATTGACAAAGGAATTAATACTGTCGTCCTAAACCCCCTCCTAATCTCAAATTTCGCTAAACTCTCCCTCCGCAAAACCAAAACTGATAAAAAGGACGCACTCACCATCGCCAAATTTTTACTTTATCACAAAGATTCAATCCAAGCGCACTCCCTCCCCCAAGATATCAAAGATATCAGAGACATTGCCAGAGAAAGAGAATCCCTTGCCCG
>CALLJI010000083.1 GCA_938091475.1 uncultured Caldimicrobium sp.
CTTTTGAACCAGGCTTCAGCTAATTTTAGATTTCTCTCCGAAAGATCTAAAAAATCTGGATTTTCTTTAAAAACGCTCCCTCCTGCAAGTATCCATTTAGCCTCCTCTATAGGCACTTTTAAACTTAAAAGATCTTCTTGAAAATGATGCAAAAGACTTTCTCCAGAATAAATCCAATGATTATTAATATTAATATCGTCATCTCTATAAGGAAAAAGGAAGCTCAAAAGGCCATAGATATGTTGTGTTTTATGGATGAAACCTATAGCCAATCCAGCCCCTAAGTAATCAGTGGTTAAAATTAAGCCCTTTTTTTTAATAATTTCATAGTTACCTTTAGAGACTTTAATTATCATAATTCATCCTCATTCTAAAATTCTTAAGCTTTGCGTTTTTGCTTTTACCACTTCTAATCGATCGATTTCCTCTAGAGCAAGGCTTACTTTTTTCTCTTCACTCTCATGAGTAAGAATTACAATGGGCACAGCCCCCTTTTTCTTCTGTCTCCCCATTTGGACCACAGAGGAGATGCTTATACCATATTTTCCCAAAATACCTGAAATTTTAGATAAAACACCCGGTTGATCTAAAGCAGAAAACCTAAAATAATATTTAAAAATACCTTTTTCTATGGGTTTAATACTAAGCTCTTTGTCTTCTTTTAGAGGATATCTTATAAGAGGGCTATTTTGCGAGATAAGGTATTCTGAGGCTTCCACTATGTCACTTACTACAGCACTGGCAGTAGGTGCTTTTCCAGCTCCAAGTCCGTACAAAAGAATATCTCCCACAAAGTCTCCTTTTATTAATATAGCATTATAATTTAATCTAATAGAAGTCAAGATATGATTTTCTGGAAGAAGAACCGGAAAAACTCTAATCTCAATTTGATGCTTAATTTTTCTTGCTTCAGCCAGAAGCTTTATTATATAGCCAAAGGACTTGGCAAATTGTAAATCCATAAGGGTGATCTCTTCAATCCCTTCTACATATACTTTTTCAAAGGGAATGAATACACCAAAGGACAAACTACCCAGAAGGGCTATTTTATGTGCAGAGTCAATCCCCTTTAAATCTAAACTTGGATCTGGTTCTGCAAAGCCTTTAATTTTTGCCTCTTCTAAGGCCTTTTCAAAGGAAAGCCCCTGTTCAAGCATCTTAGTTAAAATATAATTGGTTGTACCATTTACAATTCCCATTATTCTTTGAATCTGGTTACCTACCAGAGCCTCTCTTAAAGTCTTTATAACAGGTATGCCGCCTCCTACAGAAGCTTCAAAGCCAAGATAAGCTCTTTTTCTCTTGGCTGTTTCAAAAATCTCTGCCCCCCTTTCTGCTAAAACCGCCTTATTAGCGGTTACAACCTGTTTACCCGTCTCTAAAGCAGAAAGAATATAACTCCTTGCAGGTTCAATCCCACCCATTAACTCACAGATTATGGAAATATCTTCATCTTTTAAAATTTCTTCAAAATTAGTGGTAAAGAGCTCCCTTGGAACCTTAAGCTCTCTTTTTTTGTGCTTATCTCTCACTAGGATTTTTTTTATTCTAAACTCCAGACCTAAGCGAGTTTTTAATAAATCTCTATTTTTTTCTAAAAGCTCATAAACACCTTGTCCCACTGTGCCAAAGCCAAGAAGGGCTATATTAATTATTCGCAAGCCTTACCTCCTCCTATTTTAACATTTATCATAACCACAGGCTCCACAAAAGAGACATTGACCATGTACCTCCAAATCTTCTCCACATTTTGGACACACCAGTTTTTCCCCTTCTCCCTTTCTCACATACATAACTTGTTCGGGTTTTGAGCCATATCTGTAAACAGTAACCCCCTTTAGTTTCCATGCATAGGCTAATAAGAAAATTTTTTTGATTTCCTCAATGGAAGCAGATTCTGGTAAATTTATGGTTTTAGATACAGCGTTGTGAGTATATTTTTGAAAGGTCTTTTGTATAGCTAAATGTACTTCTGAGGGTATTTCAAAGGCTGTGTAGAATAATTTTTTTAGTGAGTCCTTAAGGTGGGTTCGACTAATCAATCCCTTTTCTTTGATTTCTTCTTTAAAAGCCTCTATTTCTCTCTCTTTATATCCCTCTTCCTCTAATATTTCTTCAAAGAGAGGATGAAATTCCTTTAGGATAACTCCTCCCAAGGTTTTTCTCTCGTAGTAGATTCCAAATAAAGGTTCAATTCCCGAAGAAACTCCAGCTATAAGGGATAAGGTTCCTGTAGGTGCAATGGTAGTGGTAGTAGCATTGCGAAGGGGTGGATAACCTCTGAGATCCCAGATACTTCCAGGATAAGCGGGAAAATTTCCTCTTTCCGAAGCAAGGAGAGCAGAGGCTTTCATTGATTCATCTTGAATAAAAGGCATAACCTCTTCGGCTACCTCTAAAGCTCTCTCTTCCTGATATCCTATTCTCAGTTTAATCAGCATATCTGCAAATCCCATTATTCCCAAGCCTATTTTTCTTGTAAGAAGAGTTTTTTTGGCAATTTGAGGAAGAGGAAAACGATTAATTTCAATCACATCATCTAAAAATCTCACAGCAAGGTGTATGGTAGTTCTAAGGCGTTCCCAATCTATTTTTTTATCTTTCACAAAATTGGCTAAATTAATAGAGCCTAAATTGCAAGACTCAAAGGGTAAAAGGGGTTGTTCCCCACAGGGATTAGTAGCATTAATTTTCCCTAAATGCGGGGTTGGATTAGATTGATTTATGGGATCAAGAAAAATCACCCCAGGATCTCCAGAAGTCCAAGCCATCTCACAAAGAAGATGAAAAAGTTTTTCCGATGAAACCTTTTTAACTTCCTTTCCTGTACGAGGATTAATTAAGGAAAAGCTTTCCCCTTTCTTTAAAGCCTCCATAAAGTCTTCTGTTATACCTACCGAGAGATTAAAGTTACTAAGCTCTCCTGGTTGGGCTTTGGCGGTGATAAACTCTTCAATATCGGGATGGTTGATATTTAAAATGCCCATATTAGCACCACGTCTTTTACCGCCTTGTTTAATGGCCTCTGTGGCTGCATCAAAAACCTTCATAAAAGAGATGGGGCCACTTGCAAACCCCGAGGTTGAAAACACTACATCTCCCTTTGGGCGAAGCGCTGAGAAATTAAAACCAGTTCCACCCCCAGATTTGTGTATAAGAGCTGTTGCTTTTAAGGTCTCAAAAATACCCTCTAAGGAGTCTTCAATAGGGAGCACAAAACACGCGGAAAGTTGCCCCAAGGGTCTCCCAGCATTCATTAAAGTAGGTGAATTAGGCAGGAAATCTAAGCTTGCCATCAAATTATAAAATTGAAAGGCATATTCCTCCCACTTATCCTTAGAAGGAGGAAAATTTTTTTCTGCCTCTGCTACAGCTAAAGCTACCCTTTCAAAGAGCTCTTCCGGAGTTTCAATAATTTCATTCTCTTCATTTCTAACTAAATATCTTGCCCTAAGCACGATTAGAGCAGATTCTTTTAACTGAGGGATAATCTTTTTTTTCTTCATTGGGTAAGATCTACTAAAATAAGGGTTTGATACTTTGGATCAGGAGGATCTTCAGGATCTGAATACATAAACTCATTTTCAAAACGGCTTATTACAAATTCTAAAAAGCCTCTAAGCAAGGCTTCTTCTAAATAATAAGTGCTTTCAGCTAACTTATAAAAACTTTTATATAAATCTTCCTTTAAAGTTTCCTTTAGATAATTTCTTTCACCTTTCTTTTCAAGCAGAGCAGGGAAAACTTTTTTCCAAGCACTTTTGGGAAGCGCCTTAAAATGGAAGGTTCCATTATGAAGATATTGGGCAAGGGCTGTTAAAATAAGGGCACTCCAGGTTAAAAAATTTAGGTCAAAGTTTCTACCTGGTTTTATAAGTTCCTTTATCCAATCAGAAACAGGGCCAAGACCTTTTTCCAATAGAGGAGCCACATAGCCAATTTCTTCTAAATATTGTCTTACCATTCGTAATTCCTTTATACGAGAAAATTCTATAAATTCTTGATCTGTACCAAGATTGGCTGGATTGAATAATTTGACCTCATTTAATCTTTTCTCTGAAGCTCCTTTTAAGTAACCTGCGTAGGGCTGGTCTAAATAATTCAAGATGGTGGCATTATATGCCTTGCTATTATATAAACTTAAGGCAAATTTTCTTAATTCTCTTAAAGCGGTGCGAGAAACTCTAAAAATATCTTCCAGGTAGTACTTTTCTAAGAACTCTTTGGCCAATTCTACATTCTCACCGGCTAAATATTCAAGACCAAGGTTTAAGCCACACCACATTTTATGTAAACCCATCTGCACATCTTCAATACTATCTATGACAGGATAATCAACCAGGGTAACCTTGGTAGCTAACCAGGCCATTTCTCTTTGAATTTTTTCTAATACTTTTATATCCGTAATTTGAGAGAGAACTCTATGTATGAACAATTCAGAGCCCTCTTCTAAGGGCACTAAATAAAGAAGGGGAGTTTTTTTCTCCTCAAAGGTGGAATGAAAGTTATAATCGTAGGAATGGAGTTTTTTAGGATGAATATAGGTGTATACCTCTAAGGCTGTGTAATAATCTGGTATGCCTTCATCAGCCAGTCTTCCATTTCTGAATCTATAAGCCCTTTCTTCAACCTCAAGAGGAATCTCCCAAAGAAGCGACTCCATTAAGGCAAAATAAGTTTCAGGCCATTCTTCTCGGATAATTTCAATTAATCTTCTGAAATAAAATTCTAACCTATCCTCTTTAAAATCAATAAAATACATATCATCTAAGGTGTAGGGAGGCAAGTGATCATAAGCCTCAAGTAAGTCCACATCATCCGGCCTTTTATATACCTTTACAAATTTTTGGAAGATTGCAATCAAAAAGTCCCAATCTGCAAGGCTTAACCATTCTAATACCTTTCCTTCTCCAGCCTCAAAGAGTAAAATAACCCAACTTGCGACCCTCTCTGCTCTTAATCTATCTTTATACCAGCAGTCAAAATCCATAAGAAATTGAATTTGTGTAGCTGTAGCATAAGAGAGTAATTCTACAGCTAAATCCAAAGAGGAGGCTTTAAGAGTTAAAAAAAGTTCAATAGAGGGTAGGTTTCGCACTAAACCAGCAGGGTAGGGAGAGGCAAGGATAACCCTTGCCCTTTTTTCCCAGGGAAGATTCAAAATTAGCTCTCTTAGCTCTTCAAACTTAAGGGGTGCTAAGGTGTTTTCAAGCTCTTTTTCTGACAGAGAGAGCAGCTTTTCTAAATCAATCTTTGGGAGCGAAGGTTTCACTATAGAAGGCTCCTTCATAATGCCTTACCTCATCTTTCCCAAAATTAATTACCACTACATCAAAACGTATATTTTTAATTTTACTCAATTTTTCTGAATTTTTAAGTAAGTAATTTTCTGCTACTCTCTGAATTTTCTTTTGCTTTAGGAAATCAACTTTTTCTTCAGGAGAAAAGGGGGTCTCAGAGAAAGCGCTTTTAACTTCAACAAAAATTAAAAGAGGTCCCTTGCACACTATTAAATCAATTTCTCCCTGAGGGGCACGATAATTCTTTTCTAAGATTTTATAGCCTAATTTTTTGAAATACTCTTCAGCTTTGGCTTCTGCTAAGGAGCCCTTCCTGCGACTTGAGCTTTGCATCACCATACTCTAAAACATCTAAAATTTAGGCGATGTATAGGAGAAGGGCCATATTTTTTTAGGGCTTCTAAATGTTCTTTGGTGGCGTAGCCCTTATGTTTGGCAAAGCCATACTCAGGAAATTCTTCTGCCCATTTCTCCATTTCTCTGTCTCTACTGACTTTAGCTAAAATACTTCCTGCGGCAATGGAGATACTTAGTTGGTCTCCCTTGACAATAGCCTTTTGAATTCCTCTGTAATCAGGTAAATTTAAAGGGCCATCCACTAAAAGCAAGTCAAAGGAACTGATCTGAGAAATACACCTTTTCATAGCTAAGAAAAGAGCTTTTAATATGCCTAATTCCTGTATTTCTTCCAGGGTTGCAAAGGAAATAGCAAAATCAAGGGCGTCTTTGCAAATGGTTTCAAAGAGCCTATCCCTTTGAAGAGAACTTAAGAGCTTTGAATCTTTGATTTGAGGGTTTTTGTATCCCTTTGGGAAAATAACCAAACCGACATAGAGGGGCCCAGCAATAGCCCCTCTACCTGCCTCATCAATACCTGCTATCCTTTGAAAACCACTTTTCCAATAGAACTCTTCTAAAGGCTCTAATAAAGAACTTTTTGAAAAGAGCAACTCTTTAATTTATTCCATAACTTTGTTATCAAATCTTTCTTTAAGCCTTGCAGCTTTACCAGTTCTCTTTCGAAGGTAATATAGCCTTGCTCTTCTTACTTTGGCTCTTTTGACAACTTCAATTTTTTCAATTCTTGGGGAATGTAAAGGAAAAGTTCTTTCTACACCAACTCCAAAGGAAACTTTTCTAACCGTAAAAGTAGCAGAAAGACCAGAACCTCTTCTCCTTATAACTATTCCTTCGAAAACCTGAATTCTCTCTTTTTCCTCTCCCTCTTTTAATTTGTAGTATACTCTTACCGTATCCCCTGGAGCAATTTTAGGGAGATCTGTTTTTAGGTAAGCCCTTTCAACCTCGCGCACCTCAGGAAACATAATTTAAACCTCCTCTCAATAGAATTAAATCTTTAATATAACATTTCTCTTTTAGTTGTCAATTTTTTGAGAGAATGTTTCAAAAACTTGTTATTTTCATAACAGGCTATATAATTCTAATTTCTAATAATTTTTATATTAATTTTTAATGATAAAATATCCCTATGCGGTACGAAAGAACTCTAACTACAATTAGCCCGAAGGAGATTTATTTACTTATTAAGGAATTTTACAAAGAACACCCACCAGAAAAACAACGAAGAGGAAGACCAAGGAAATACCCTGAAGAACTAATTCTGTTCTTACTCCTGTTAAAAATTGTGT
>CALLJI010000084.1 GCA_938091475.1 uncultured Caldimicrobium sp.
CCAATCTGGTAGAGCTTCTCCTGGTGGGGAGACCGCTTTCTCAAAAAGTTGCACCCTTCTCTCCCCGTTGGTAAAGGTGCCACATTTTTCAAAGTGACAAGCCGCTGGAAGAACTACATGGGCAAATTTTGCTGAAAGGGGCATAAATATATCCTGCACCACCATAAATTCCAGCTTCTGAAGAGCTCTCCAAACTTCTCCAATATCGCTATGACTCATTGCCACATCATAACCCATGGCATAGATAGCCTTTATCTTTCCAGATAAAGCATCTCTTAACATTGTAGGAAGCGTTTTCCCCTCAGTTAAGGGAAGTTCACAACCCCAAACTTCCTGAAACTTTACTCTGACTGTCTCATCCAAATAACTCTGATATCCTGGCAAAACATATGGTAAGCCACCCATATCACAAGCACCCTGGACATTGTTCTGCCCTCTAAGGGGCATAGCTCCACAGCCAGATTTTCCCCAAAATCCACAAAGAGTGGCTAAGTTAGCACATGCCATAGCTGTATATGAGCCTGAACGATGCTCTGATACCCCTAAACCCCACAAAATTAGAGAACTTTTAGCACTCGCATATAAATAAGCTGCCGATTCAATTAAAAAGGGCTTTACTCCAGTATATCTGCTTGCCTTGGCTAAATCCCATTCACTGAGAATATAATGCTTAAAGGCTTCAAAATTCTCTACATACTTCTCCACAAATTCTTTATTGTAAAGTTCCTCTTTTATGATTACATAGGCCATTCCATTTAAGAGAGGTATATTGCTCCCAGGACGAAGAGGCAAATAGAGATTGGCCTTATCCGCAAAATAAATTCTACGAGGATCAGCTACAATGCATTTAACACCCTTCTCAAGAGCCTTCATCACCTTTTGAGCAACTATGGGATGAGCTTCAAATGAATTAGTCCCAATCAAAAAGAGAAGTTCCGCCTTTGGAATCTCATCAAAATTAACACAAGCTGCTCCGGTTCCCACTGTGGCCGCAAGACCTGCAACCGAAGGAGCATGTCAGACACGCGCGGGATTATCTACATTATTCGTCTTAAAAATACCTCTTGCAATTTTCTGCATTAAATAATTTTCTTCATTGCTTGTCCTAGCAGAACAGAGAAATCCCAGAGACTGAGGACCATATTTTTCTTTTATCTCTATAAGCTTCTCCGCTACATAGTCTAAAGCAGCCTCCCAAGAGGCTTCCTTAAACTCCTCTCCTAAGTTTTTTCTTATTAAGGGTTTTGTGAGCCTCTCTGGACTCTTGTAATAGTCAAATCCAAAACGCCCCTTTACACAGAGATAACCATAATTTGGTGGCAACTCCCTTCCTGTGACCTCTAAAATAGTTCCATTTTTAACCCAAACATTTAAATTACACCCTGTGCCACAATAAGGGCATACCGATTTAACTATTTTGGCTTCTTTTCTTGAATAGGGAACAAGAAGGTCCTTTTTAATAAGCGCTCCCGTAGGACAAGCATCTACACAGGCACCGCAATTTACGCAAGACTCTGTAAATTTAAAGATGATATACTCGGAAGACTTGCCTTTGTTCACTACCTTTAAAAATATAGCTGAATAGGGACAAGTTCTCACACATCTCTCACAGGCTATGCACTTATTTGAGTCCACTTCAATAAGAGGATGCCCCTTTTGAATGGGATACTTTATTTTTTTTCTAGACTTTGCAACACTCACATCCTCTTTAATAATGATCTCTCTAAATTCACACTTATGGATACCCAAACATCCACATTTCAAACACCTTCTTGCCTCTTTAACCGCTTCCTCCGGCGTTAATCCAATTAAAACCTCTTCAAAATCTTTTATCCTTTGATCTGCAGGCCTCTCTTTAAGTTGAGCTCTTTCTTCAGGCACAAATAGGTCAAGAAAATTTGCATCAAATTCCTCCGCCCTTTTTCCTCTACTAAAATCGTATTTTACTGTAATGAGAGACTTATCGGGAGATTTTCCCTCTAAATAAGCCGATATACTCTGAGCTGCCTTTCTTCCAGAAGCTACTGCCTGAATAACCGTCTTTGATCCGTAAATAAAATCGCCCCCTGCATAAACCCCTTCCAAATTAGTTTGTAAAGTCTGGGGATTAACCTTAATAAACCCATCAGGAGTAACCTCTAAAGCAGATTCTAATTCCCCATACCCTTTAAACTCATCTAAGGGAACTTCGCCCCAGGCTCTGAAAACATAATCAAAAACCTCTTCAAAGGCTGTCTCCACTAAAGGTTTAATCTCCTTTTTTTCAGTAAGGGTTGTTCTAACCAAAGTTAAATGATATTTATCTCCGCTCTTACGAAGCTCCCAAGGTCCTGTAACATATACAAACTTTACTCCCTCCCTTTCGGCATAACCAATTTCCCTTAATGGTACTGGGACCTCCATTCTGGATCGAGGATAAAAAATTAGTACCTCAGCACCCAATCTCCTCAACACCCTTGAGAGCTCGACAGCGGTATAACTACAACCAAGTATAGCTACTCTCTTATTTTGACAAGGAGTAGGATCTATTTCCCCTTTATTAAATTTATAAAGAAACTCTAAACCATTTTCTGCTAATTCTTCTCCCCCAAATCCAAAAAATTTCTCCTTTCTTGCACCGATAGCAATAAAGATAGCTTTATAACCCTCTTCTTTCAGCTTCTTCAGCGTAAAATGAGTACCCCAGGCTTGTCCACCCCTAAATTCAATACCCAAAT